>CBIHLI010000195.1:0-3229 GCA_966210575.1 uncultured Sphingomonas sp. | reverse complement strand
TCCAGGCCTGCGAGCTGGCGGGCAAGGAGATCCCGCGCTTCTGCTATCACGAGCGGCTGTCGATCGCCGGCAATTGCCGGATGTGCCTGGTCGAGGTCGCTCCGGGCCCGCCCAAGCCGCAGGCGAGCTGTGCGCTTCCGGCCGCCGACGGCCAGGCAATCCGCACCGACACGGCGATGGTCAAGAAGGCGCGCGAAGGGGTGATGGAGTTCCTGCTCATCAACCACCCGCTCGACTGCCCGATCTGCGACCAGGGCGGCGAATGCGACCTGCAGGACCAGGCGATGGCCTATGGCCGCAGCTTCACCCGCTTCGACGAGAACAAGCGGGCGGTCGACGACAAATATTTCGGGCCGGTCATCAAGACGTCGATGAACCGCTGCATTCAGTGCACCCGCTGCGTCCGCCTCGCCGAGGAGGTCGCCGGAGTGCCCGAGATCGGCATGCTCTACCGCGGCGAGGACGCGCAGATCACCACCTATCTCGAGCGGACGGTGACCAGCGAGCTGGCCGGTAACCTCGCCGACGTCTGTCCGGTCGGGGCGTTGCTGCAAAAGCCGCAGATTTTCGAAAGCCGGCCGTGGGAGCTGCGCCGGGTGCCGGCGATCGACGTCATGGATGCGGTCGGATCGAACATCCGGCTCGACGTCCGCCAGCGGCAGGTCATGCGGATCCTCCCGCGGGTCAACGACGACGTCAACGAGGAGTGGATCCACGACAAGACCCGCCACCACGCCGATGCTCTGGTCCGCAACCGACTTGACCGGCCGTGGGTGCGCGAGGCCCTCAGTCTGCGTGAGGCGGACTGGACCGAGGCGCTGCGCATCTTCGCGGAGCAATTGCAGTCGGCAGGAAGCAAGGTGGCGGCGATCGCCGGCGACCTGCTCGACGCCGAGACGATGTACGCTGCCAAGGCGCTGCTGAAGGCGCAGGGCTCGACCCTGCTCGAAGGGCGGCAGACCGGCCTCGACTACGATGTTTCGAACCTGGCGGCGGTGGCGTTCAACTCTACCCTCGCCGGGATCGAGGATGCGGACGCGGTGCTGTTGATCGGCAGCAACCCGCGTTGGGAGGCGCCGCTGGTCGCAACCCGCCTGCGCAAGGTCGCGAGGAAGGGCGGCAAGGTTTTTGCCATCGGCCCCGAGGTCGACCTGGCGATGGCGGTCGAATGGCTCGGCGAAGATTTGAAGCTGCTCGGCAAGCTGCCCAAGGCGGTGACCGAGGCGTTTGCCAACGCCGAGCGGCCGGCGGTGATCGTTGGCCCCGGCGCGCTCGCCGCCGGCGGTTTCGGCGCGGCGCTCGCGCTGGTCGAGCCGCTCGGGCTCGTCCGCAAGGACTGGAACGGTTTCAACGTCCTTCACACCGCCGCGTCACGGATGGCCGGGCTGATCCTCGGCTACGCGCAGAAGGGCGGAATCGCCGAAATCGAGGCGGCGAAGCCCGAGCTGGTGCTGCTGCTAGGCGCCGACGAGGTCGACGCTGCGGCGTTCGGAGGCGCGTTCAAGGTGTACATCGGCCATCACGGCGATGCCGGCGCGCGGCAGGCCGATTTGGTCCTTCCCGGCGCCACCTACGCCGAGAAACACGGCACCTACGTCAACATCGAAGGCCGGGTACAGCGCGGCGAGAAGGCGGTGTTTCCGCCCGGCGAGGCGCGCGAGGATTGGACGATCTTCCGCGCCGTCTCGGAACTGGTCGGCAAGCCATTGAAATTCGATCGTTTCGATCAGCTGCGCGCGGTGATGGTCAAGGATCACCCGGAGCTCGGCATGGACGGCCTGCTCAAGCTCAAATGGGCGCCGCCCAAACTCGATCCAAAGGCGTCAGGGAAAGTCGGCTACCCGATCGCGGACTTCTATCTGACCAACGCCGTCGCCCGCTCGAGCCCGACCATGCACCGCTGCTCGCGCGAAATCCTCCACGGCGAGTTCGAGACGCTGGAGGCGGCGGAGTGACCGCCTGGTTCGAGAGCTGGGGCGCGAGCTACGAACTCTCGTGGTTCATCGCGACCATCATCGGCATCCTCGTCATCGCTCTGCCGCTGATGCTGGCGGTGGCGATGATCATCTATGCCGACCGCAAGATTTGGGCGGCGATGGCGCTTCGCCGCGGCCCCAACGTCGTCGGCCCGTGGGGCCTGCTGCAGAGCTTCGCCGACGGCCTCAAGGTGTTCCTCAAGGAAACGATCGTCCCCTCGGCCGCCAACAAGGGCCTGTTCCTGGTCGCGCCGATCGTCAGCTTCACCGTCGCGCTAATCGTCTGGGCGGTGATCCCGTTCGACGCCGGCGTCGTGCTCGCCGACATCAACGTAGGGCTGCTCTACGTGCTCGCCGCCTCGTCGCTGGGCGTTTACGGGGTGATCGTCGCCGGCTGGGCGTCCAACTCCAAATATCCGTTCTTCTCGGCGCTCCGGGCGGCGGCGCAGATGGTCAGTTACGAAGTGTCGATCGGCTTCGTCCTCATCAGCGTCGTCCTCTACGCGAATACCTTCAATTTGAGCGAGATCGTACTCGCCCAGCAGGGCAATATCCTCGGCATTCTCAACGGCTTCGGTTTCAATCCGCTGCTGTTCCCGATGGCGGTCGTGTTCCTGATCAGCTCGATGGCCGAGACCTTTCGTACACCGTTCGACCTGACCGAGGCGGAAAGCGAGCTCGTCGCCGGCTTCCAGACCGAATATTCGTCGATGAGCTTCGCGCTCTTCTGGCTCGGCGAATATGGCAACGTCCTCCTGATGTGCGCGCTCAACGCCATCCTGTTCTGGGGCGGCTGGCTGCCGCCGATCGACTGGGCGCCGCTCTATTACATCCCCGGCATCCTCTGGCTGTTCGCCAAGATGTTCGCCTTCTTCTTCATCTTCAGCTGGGTCCGGGCGACGGTGCCGCGCTACCGCTACGACCAGCTGATGCGGCTCGGCTGGAAGATCTTCCTGCCCGTGTCGATCGCCTTCGTTGTCCTCGTGTCCGGGTGGCTGATGCTGACCCGCTATGGAGCCGGCGCATGATCGCGCACTGGATCAAGTCGTTCACCTTGTGGGAGTTCATCCTCGCCCATTGGCTGACGCTGAAATACTTCTTCAAGCCGAAGGCGACGATCAACTATCCGTACGAGAAGACGCCGACTTCCCCACGCTTCCGCGGCGAGCATGCGCTGCGCCGCTACCCCAACGGCGAGGAGCGCTGCATCGCCTGCAAATTGTGCGAGGCGATCTGCCCGGCGCTGGCGATCA
>CBIHLI010000194.1:0-3274 GCA_966210575.1 uncultured Sphingomonas sp. | reverse complement strand
CGGATGATCGACCGGGTGTTCGACAACTACGTCATGGGCAACATGCAGCGCGTCATCGCGGCCTACTTCGTCGACAAGGACGATCCCGCCGCCGGCGGGATGAGGGACGAGCCGTTCGAACCCGAGGTCGCCGCCGGAAAGGCCGGGCTGCGGAGGGCCTATGCATGGCTCGAGCGGTGGCTGTCCGCGAACTCGCTACCGCCGCACGTCAGCCTCGTCACCTGCGCCGCGGCGCCGTCACTGTTCTACGGCGACTGGGTCGAGCCGATCCCGGAGGATTGCCCGCGCCTTGCCGCGCTGAGGGCCGAGTTGCTGGCCTTGCCGGAGGTGGTGCGCTGCGTCGATGACGCGCGGCCGTATCGCGCTTACTTTCCATACGGCGCGCCCGACCGGGATTAGGCGAAGGCCTTCGCCTGCCTCAGCGTCTGCCAGGCGTCGATGACCTGGCCGAGCTGATGTTCATGGCTGCGATCACCGCCGTTACGGTCGGGATGATAGCGGCGGACAAGCTTCGAATAGCGCCGCCGGACGTCGTGCAGGTCGGCGTCCTCCGCCAAACCCAATGTGCCGAGCGCCCGTCGCTCGTTAGGCGTGAAGCGCTGCGGCGGGCCGCGGTCGGCTCTGCGGAACGTCGCCGCGATTGCGTCGAGCGGATCGGCGAAATCGGACCACAGCGGGGTCGGATCGGCGCCGCTGCCGACGAAGCGCCGGCTCGGCCGCTCCCAGCCGCCAAGCGGCCCTTGCGCCTCGGAGATCTCGTCGGGGCTCATGCCTTCGAAATAATTGTACCTGGTGTTGTGCTCGCGGACGTGGTCGAGGCACAGCAGTTGCCAGGCGCCCGGACCGTCGAAGTCCGCAGGCTGGACCGGCGCCTTATACTCGCCGAGGCGGCGGCAGCCGGGGACCGCGCAGCGCGACGTCGCGCCTTCGACCCTGCCGTGCATTCTGGTATGTCGTGACGCCACTGCTTCCTCGAAACCTCAACAGCTTTATATAGGTCGTATGGACGCGCCTGCCACGGGACCGGTCGCAACCGAAATGCTTCGAAGGCTCAGCTCGGCACTTTCGCCCAGCCGCGTCGAGCTGGCCGACGACAGCGAGCAGCATCGCGGCCACGGCGGCTATAATCCGGCGGGCGAAAGCCATTTCACTTTGACGATCGAAAGCCCGGCGTTCGCCGGCAAGTCGCGGGTCGAGCGGCAGCGGATGATCCATGCCGCCCTCGGCGACCTGCTTCACGAACGGGTCCACGCGCTGTCGATCCGCGCCCGGGCGCCGGGGGAAGAATGAACGACAGCCCGATCCTCCAGACGCTCGCTCCGGTCACCCACGACCTTGGCGGCTTCAAAGTCCACCGGACGCTGCCGCACAAGCAGCGGACGATGGTCGGGCCGTTCATCTTCTTCGACCAGATGGGTCCCGCCCACCTGTCCGCCGGCCAGGGCATCGACGTGCGGCCGCACCCGCACATCAACCTGTCGACCGTCACTTTCCTGTTCGCCGGCGCGATCGATCACCGCGACAGCCTCGGCACCTATCAGCGGATCGAGGCGGACGCGGTGAACCTGATGACCGCCGGCCGCGGGATCACCCATTCGGAGCGCTCGCCGGCCGACGAGCGCGCCCACGGCCCGCATCTGTCCGGGATCCAGACCTGGCTGGCGATGCCCAAGGCGAAGGAGGAAGTCGCGCCGGCGTTCGAGCATGTGCCCGCCGCCGACCTGCCGGTCGTCGAAGTCGACGGAGTCGTGGTCCGGCTGATCATGGGCGAAGCGTGGGGCGAATTGTCGCCCGTCACTTGCCACTCGCCGACGATCTACGCATCGATCCTGATGCCGGCGGGCTCCGCGCTCGAAGTCCAAAGCGAGGCGGACGAGCGGGCGCTGTACCTGCTCGACGGCGACGTCGTGGTCGATGGCATCGGCATCGAACCTCAGCATCTCGTCCTGCTCGCTCCCGGTCACCGGCCGCTGCTGAAGTCGAAAGACGGAGCGCGGCTGATGCTGTGCGGCGGCGCACCGATGGACGGCGAGCGGCACGTCTGGTGGAACTTCGTTTCCTCGAGCCGCGAGCGGATCAACGAAGCCAAGCGCGCCTGGAAGGCGGGCGAGTTCGCGCTTCCGCCGGGCGACAGCGACGAGTTCATCCCGCTTCCCGAGATCCCGGTCACCGTCAGCTACCCCTGACCCGGCTTTCGTCCGGGCTGTCGTCCGGCTACAGCCCGCGGCGATGACTTCATCAACCCGTTCCCGCACCCGCTCCGCCGCGCGGCTTGCCGCCGTGCAGGCGCTCTATCAGCAGGAGATGGAGTCGACGCCGCTACCTCGGCTCCTCAAGGAATTCCACGATCATCGCCTCGGGGCGACAATCGAGGATGACGAATATCTCGAGGCCGAGCGCGACTTCTTCGACGACCTCGTCAGCGGTGTCGACGCCCGCCGCGACGACATCGATCAGGCGATCACCGCCAGGCTGGCGGCCGGCTGGACTCTCGAGCGGCTCGACCGGCCGATGCGGGCGATCCTTCGTGCCGGCACCTACGAGCTGGTCGCCAGGGCCGACATTCCGGTCGGCTCAGTGATTTCCGAATATGTCGACGTCGCCCACGCCTTTTACGACAAGCGCGAAAGCGGCTTCGTCAACGGCCTTCTCGACGCCATCGCCAAGGAGGTGCGCGGCGCGGCGGCGGCGGGTTGAGCATGCGCGAACGCGACGTCATCGCCCGTCTCCGCCGGATCGCCACCGACCCGGCCGCCCGCAACCTCGAGGACGATGCGGCGCTGCTCGACGGCCTGGTCCTCACCCACGACAGCATCGCCGAGGGAATCCACTTCCTCGCCACCGACCCGCCGGCGAGCGTTGGCTGGAAGCTGGTCGCGGTGAACTTGTCGGACCTTGCCGGCAAGGGCGCCGAGCCGGCGGCCGCGCTGCTGTCGCTGACCCTGTCCAAAAGCGAATGGGACCGGGCTGTGATCGACGGGATCGAGGCCGCTTGCGAAAGCTACGGCCTCGCACTGATCGGCGGCGACACGATCGCGCTGATGCCCGACGCGCCGCGGGTCTATGGTCTGACGGCGATCGGCCGGGCCGGTGAGAAGACCCCGAGCCGGTCAGGCGGACGCCCCGGCGACCGGCTTTGGCTGGCCGGGACCGTCGGGGATTCCGCCGCCGGCCTCGCTCAGCTGATCGATGACGAAGACGCCACCGGCCCACTCGTCGACATTTATCGGCGGCCGGTACCGCTGCTGAAAATGGGACGGGCGCTGGCCGGCTA
>CBIHLI010000193.1:0-3316 GCA_966210575.1 uncultured Sphingomonas sp. | reverse complement strand
ACGAAGCGATCAGCTCCTACGTCCGCCGCAACCACAACCTCCTGATCGGCGAAGCGACCGCGGAACGGATCAAGAAGGAAGTCGGGATCGCCAAGCCGCCGACCGACGGGATCGGCAAGACCGTGCACATCAAGGGCCGCGACCTCGTCAACGGCGTTCCCAAGGAGATTTCAATCAACCAGGGGCAGATCGCCGAGGCCCTGTCGGAGCCTGTCGGGACCATCGTCGAAGGCGTCCGGATCGCGCTCGAGAACACCGCTCCGGAGCTTGCCGCCGACATTTGCGACCAGGGAATTGTCCTGACCGGTGGCGGCGCTCTGCTTCAGGGGCTGGACGAAGTGCTTCGCGACGAGACCGGGCTTCCAGTGACGGTCGCCGAGGATCCGCTGACCTGCGTTGCGCTTGGCACCGGCCGGGCGCTCGAGGAAGAGCAGTTCCGCGGCGTTCTTCAGACCGCCTGAGGACGGGCTGAGCGGTGGCGACGCCGCGGCCGGGGTGGTCGAGACGCGCGCAATACGGGCTGTTCTTCAGCTTCATTGCGGCCATCGCTGGCCTCGTCATTGGCCTGATCCTGCTCGCCATGTCGATCGCCGCCCCGAACACCTTCAAGGAGTTGAGGGGCCTGGCGCTCGACATGACGGCGCCGGTGACCGTGCCTTTGCATGAAGTGACGGCGACTGTTCAGGGTCTCGTTTCGGGCGCCGGCGATTATTGGAATGCGGCCGGACAGAACGACCGGCTCAAGCGCGAGAATGCGGCAATGCGCGAGCAGCTCATTACCGCCCGGGCAATCCGCCAGGAAAACCGCCAGCTCAAGGGCGCGCTGCAGTTACGCGAGCGCACCAGCGATGCGGTTGCGGTCGGTCGGCTGGTCGGCTCTTCCTATCAAAGTCCGCGCCGCTTCGCGATCCTGTCGGCCGGGACTCGGGACGGAGTCCGCATCGGAATGCCGGTGCGCGCCGCCCAGGGACTGATTGGGCGGGTGGTGGATTCCGGGCTTTTCTCGTCGCGGGTGCTGCTGGTGTCCGATCGCTCCAACATCGTGCCCGCGCGCCACCTGCGCAGTGGCCAGGCGGTGATCGCCCAGGGCCGCGGCGACGGCACGATCGACCTCAAGCCGCTCGAGGTCGGGCGCAATCCGTTCCGGCCGGGCGACATCGTCATCACCTCGGGAACCGGCGGCCTGTATCCGCCGATGGTACCGATCGCCCGCGTGCTTCGCCTCGACGGCGACAATGCGATCGCAATGCCGCTGGCCGATCCCGCCGAATCGACTTTCGCAATAGTCCAGCAGCCCTACGAGCCGGAAGCCATGGCGTCGGCGGGCCGGGCCGAAGAAGAGCTGCCCTGATGGCCCGCTCGGCGCTCGCTTCGAACCAACGGATCGGCCAGGGCCCGATCGCGGGGGCGCAATATATCCCGGCGGCATCGGTCGTTGCCGCCAGCTTGCTGTCCTGCCTGCCCATGGTCGCGCTCAGCGGCTGGTTTCCCGATTTCGGTTTTCTCATGCTGATTGGCTGGCGCCTGTACCGGTCGAGCGTCTGGCCGAGCTGGTGGGCCGCTCCGCTCGGGCTCGCCAACGACCTCATCACCGGCGACCCGATCGGCCTGTCGATGTCGGTCTGGATGGCGGCGATGCTGGCGCTCGACGTGCTCGACCGCCGCACCGCGTGGCGGGACTATTGGATCGAGTGGGCGCTTGCCGCGCTTCTCATCCTGATGAGCGAGGCCGCGCAATGGCAGGTCGCCGCCTGGACCGGCGCACGCGTTCCGTTTTCAGCAATGATTCCGCCGATACTCATCGCCATCGCCGCATTTCCGGTCGTCGCCTGGCTGGTCAGCAGGATCGATCGGTGGAGATTGGGACGGCCGTGAAGCACCAACGGTTCACTTCGGTTCACCAGTCGCTCGCTTTCTCGCGGCGGATGATGCTGATCGGCGGCGGCCAGGCGGCAATCGGCGGGCTGCTGATTGGCCGGCTCGGCTATCTCGCCGTGGCCGAGAACGAGAAGTACCAGCTGCTGTCCGAGGAAAACCGGGTGCAGCTGATCGTCGTCCCGCCGAGACGCGGCTGGCTGGTCGACCGAACCGGCAAGCCGATCGCCATCAACCGCAGCGACTTCCGGGTCGACATCATCCCGCAGCAGCTCGAAAATCCCGAGCAGACGCTCAAGGAGCTTGCGCAGCTGCTGGCGCTCGATCGCGATGACCTCGACCGGATTCTCAAGGAGCTCAAGGAAAGCCAGGGCTTCAAGCCGGTCGAAGTGGCCGCAAGCGTGCCCTACGACCAATATGCCGCTGTCACCGTGCGCTTGCCCGAGCTTCCCGGCGTCCAGCCGACCCGCGGTTTCTCGCGTTTCTATCCGGACGGACCGGGCGTCGCGCACCTGGTCGGTTACGTCGGCACCGCGTCGGAAAAGGAATATGAGGCCGAGAAGAACCCGCTGCTGATCACCCCCGGGTTCAAGATCGGCAAGGCGGGGCTGGAAAAGACCCTCGAGCCGAAGCTGCGGGGTCAGCCGGGAGGCCAGCGCGTCGAGGTTACCGCGCGCGGCAAGCTGATCAAGGAGCTCGACCCGAAGCCCGACCGGAGCGGCCAGACCGTCCAGCTGAGCATCGACGGTGATCTCCAGAGCTTCGCCGCCCGGCGGATGGGCGACGAGTCCGGCTCGCTGGTGCTGATGGACTGCCACACCGGCGACATCCTGTCGTTCGTGTCGATGCCGGCCTTCGACCCCAACAGCTTCTCACAGGGCATCGGCCGGACCGAATGGCGGATGCTGTCGGACGACGACCATTTGCCGCTGCTCAACAAGGTGACGCAGGGGCTCTATCCGCCGGGCTCGACGATCAAGCCGATGAACGCTCTGGCGCTCCTGCAGCACGGAATCGATCCGACCCAGCGGATCAATTGCCCGGGGGGCTACAGACTCGGGAACCGCTTCTTCCGCTGCCTCGGCCGCCACGGGTCGGTCGACATGCGCCGGGCGATCGCCAAGAGCTGCAACACATATTTCTACGCGATGAGTCACCGCGTCGGCTACGACAAGATCGCACCGATGGCGCGGCGGCTCGGCCTTGGTCAAAAGTTCGATCTGCCGCTGGTTACCCAGAATTACGGAACGGTTCCGGACAGCGCCTGGAAGGCCAGCAAGTTCAAGACCAACCGCCGGATGGTCGAGCGCCCAGACTGGACCGCGTCGGACACGCTCAACGCGGCGATCGGCCAGGGTTTCCGGCGTCTCAATCCGCTGCAGCTGGCGGTGAGGGCGGCGCGCATCGCGTCGGGCCGCGACGTCCAGCCGCAGCTGTTGGG
>CBIHLI010000192.1:0-3339 GCA_966210575.1 uncultured Sphingomonas sp. | reverse complement strand
GTCGCCTTGTCCCACGGGCTTCCCGCTTCCTCGAACGCAGCCCAGGTATCGGCGTCCATCGTCTCCGACCACAGGTAGGAATAATAGCCTGCCGAGTAGGCGTCGGACGAGAATAGGTGATTGAACTGCGGCAGCCGGTGCCGCATCACGATCTCCTTGGGCATGCCGATTTCGGCCAGCGCCTTCTTCTCGAATGCGTCGGGATCGACCACGCCGTTCGGATCCTCGTGAAGCTTCATGTCGACGATCGCCGACGACAGATATTCGACCGTCGCGAATCCCTGGTTGAAAGTCTGCGCCTTCTGGATCTTGTCGACCAGCGCCTGCGGCATCGGCTGGCCGGTCTCGTGATGCTTGGCGAAGCGGTTGAGCACCTCCGGCGTCAGCAGCCAATTCTCGTTCACCTGGCTCGGATATTCGACGAAGTCGCGCTGCGCTCCGCCGAAGCTCGGATAATAGACGTCGACCAGGAAATAATGGATCGCGTGGCCGAACTCGTGGAACAGGGTCTCGGCGTCGTCGAGACTGATCAGCACCGGCTCGCCCGGCCCCGGCTTGACGAAATTGTTGTTATTCGAGGCCAGGACGATGTCGTCGCCGAGCAGGCCGGCGCGGCTTCGATAGGTCGTCATCCAGGCGCCGGAACGCTTGCCCTCGGCGGCATAATCGTCGCGGTAGAAGACGCCGACCTGCTTGCCGGTCTTGCGGTCGGTGACTGAATAGACTCGAATGTCGTCCTTCCAGACCGGGACGGTGCCGGTGATCTCCTTGAAGTCGAGACCATAGAGCTCGCCCGCCGCCCAGTAGGAAGCGTTGATGATGTTATCGAGCGCGAAGTACGGCTTGATCTCTTCCTGGCTGAGATCGTAGCGCTCCTTGCGCACCTTCTCCTGGTAGTAGCGATAGTCCCACGGCTCGATCGTGATCTTGTCGCCGAGCTTTTCGGCCAGCGCCTGCTGGTCGGCGACCTCCTCTTTCACGCGCGCCACCGCCGCCGGCCAGACCCGCATCATCAGGTCCGACGCACGGTCGGGCGACTTGGCCATCGTGTCCTGCATCCGCCACTCGGCGTGGGTCTTGAAGCCGAGCAGCTTGGCGCGGTCGGCGCGAAGCTTGACGATCTTGGCGATCAGCTCGTTGGTGTCGCTGGCGCCGCCATTGTCGCCGCGGTTGACGAACGCCTTGTACACCTTCTCGCGAAGCGCGCGGTTGTCGGCGAAGGTCAGCAGCGGATCGACCGCCGAGCGGGTGTTCTTGATCGCGAAGCTGCCGACCGGCTTGCCCTGCGCCTTGGCGGCCGAGGCATAGGCCGCCTTCATGTCCGCTGGCACGCCCTTAAGCTCGGCCTCGGTAGCGATGATGTAGGTGCTCTCGTCGGCGAGGACGCGCTCGGAGAAGGTCGCGAATAGCTCGGCGAGCTGCTGGTTCATCGCCGACAGCTGCACCTTCTGCTCGGCGTTCAGATTGGCGCCGCGGCGGACGAAGCTGTCGTAGAGCCGGGTCAGCAGCCGGTCCTGCTTGGCGTCGAGGCCGAGCGAGGCCTTGGTGTCGTGCAGCGTCTTCACCCGCTGGAAGAGCTTGGGGTTGAGGATGATCTCGTCGTAAGCCGCCGACAGCTTCGGCGACCATTCCTTGTCGAGCGCCTGATATTCGGGCGTCGCCATGTTGCTGGTCATCACCCCGAACACGGACAGCACGCGGTCGAGCCGCTGGCCGGTCCTCTCGAGCGCCTCGACGGTGTTGGCGAAGGTCGGCGCCTGGGGATTGTCGGCAATGGCGAGGACTTCGGCCTTCTGCTCGTCGATCGCGAACTGCAGCGCGGCCGGGAACTGCGCCGGAGTGACCTTGTCGAACGCCGGAACACCGTCGTACGGGCCAGTCCAATCCTGAAGCAGGATGTTGTCAGGCACAGCCGCCGGCGCCTGCGTCGCCGCGGCGGTTGGAGCGGCCTCCTGGGCAACAGCGGTGGTCGCGCCAAGCGCGGCAATGGCCGTCCCGGCCAGCATCAAACCCTTCATCGAAACTCCCCACTCCCGTGAATTTCAGAATGCAGCCGCTTATGCGGCGGCAAACGCCTGGCGCAACCCCGCGTTCGACAAACGGACAATATCACCCCCGAACTGAACGGGGCGTGACACGATGATTCAAAAATTCATGAAAAGCAGCAGCTTGACGTCCACGGCTACGCCTTCACGGCGGCGGCTGGCAACGAAATCGGGGATTTCGGAGCGCGCCATGAGGTGGACTTCGATGTCCTCATGCTCGGTGCCGCCGCCCTCGCCGACCTTGCGGACTCCGTGGGCGCGGACCAGGGTGAAGCTCTCGGCGACCATGCCCGGCGAGCTGTAGAAGTCGCCGAGGATTTCGATCCGCTCGGCGGTGAAGCCGGTTTCCTCCTCCAGCTCCTTGATCGCGGTCTCCTCGACGGTCGCGTTGCGGTCCTCGTCGCCGACCAGGCCGGCAGGAAGCTCGACGCAGCGCCCGCCGACCGGAACCCGGTACTGCTCGATCAGGATCAGCTTCCCGTCATGCTCGGCGATGATAACCACCGCCTTGGTATCGTCGGTGCGCGAGACATATTCCCAGCGGCCGCGCTTCAACACGGCGATATATTTGCCTCGCCACATCGTCTCGAGCGGCGCGTCCTGGTCGAGGCTCATAGCTCGATCAGCTTGTCGGGGATCTCGTTGGGGTTGCCGCCGGTCTTTGGGAAATGCTCGGCCAGCACGAAGCCGATACTCTGGACCGCGGCGCAAATGCCGTCGGCCGGCCGGCCGTCGCGGACATCGGCGAGCAGCGCCGCCATCGCCTCGCCCCAGGTTTCCGGGCTGGTGACGCTGGTAATCGCCGCGTCGGCGACGATTTCGGCGCGACGCTCGCGCAGCGACAGATAGATCAGGATCCCGGTTCGATCTTCGGTGCGACGTTCGGCGGCGGCCTTGAACAGCGCGATCGCCCGCCGGCGAACCCGCCTGGCCTTGGTCGCGCTCGGGGTCAGCGCCAGCCGCAGCGGCATCCATTTGAGGATCAGCAGCACGGCGGTGAACTTCAGCACCGCCAGCACCATCAGGAAGGTCAGCAGTTGGCCGAGCGTCGGCTCCGGCCGCCAGCCGCCGAAAATCCGATCGAACGACGCCAGCAGCCAGTCCGGGCGCCAGGCCGCCCAAGCCAGCACCAGGATCATCGCCGCGACCGCCCAGTGCAGCGCGACGTCATGATAGGAATCGCTGAGCGGCGTGACGACCGCGACGATCTCGCCGTCTGTGGTCGCTTCGGCCGCGGCGATCGCCGAGCTGACCTTGGCGTGATCGGCTTCGGTCATCACCATGATCCCGACGC
>CBIHLI010000191.1:0-3356 GCA_966210575.1 uncultured Sphingomonas sp. | reverse complement strand
ACCGACGAACTCTTCCTCGTGCTCGATGGAACGCTCGACCTGGAGCTCCGCGATAGGACGGTAGTGCTCCAACCGGGCGAGCTGTTCGTCGTTCCGCGCGGCACCGAGCATCGACCGTGCGCGAGGCTCGGCGAGGTGAAACTACTGCTGATCGATCCCAAGGACCTGCCGAACACCGGCGACCCGGCGACGGCGACCAGGGCGATCGAGATCTAGGACGGAGAACGAAACAATGTTCAGCCATGTGATGCTGGGATGCAGCGACCGCGACCGATCGCGCCAATTTTACGACGCCACGCTCGGCGCGCTGGACATCCGGCCGGGCCGCGATTTCGGCAAGTCGGACTGGTGGATGACCCGCGAGGGGGCACTCGGGATCGGCCCGCCGATCGACGGTCAGCCCTGCGGCCACGGCAATGGCTCGACGATCGGCTTCAAGGCCGAGAGCCCAGAAGCAGTCGACGCGTGGCACGCGGCCGGAGTCGCGAATGGCGGCACATCGATCGAGGATCCGCCCGGGGATCGCGACGGCGGCGGCTTCGGCAAGATGTACCTCGCTTATTTGCGCGATCCCGATGGCAACAAGCTGTGCGGCTATTACCGCTATCCCAGCGAATGACTTTGGAGGTCGTCAGCGAGAACAAATCGCACGGCGGCCGCCAGCTGGTGGCCAAGCACGGCTCGACCGTAACCGGCACCGAGATGAGCCTTTCGATCTTCCTGCCGCCGCAGGCAGAGGGCGGCGGCAGGCTGCCGGTCGTCTGGTATTTGTCGGGACTGACCTGCAGCCCGATGAACGTCACCGAGAAGGGCGAGTATCGCGCCGCCTGCGCCGAGCTGGGGCTGATCTTCGTCGCCCCAGACACCAGCCCGCGTGGCGAGGGGGTCCCGACCGACCCCGCCGGCAGCTGGGACTTCGGGCTCGGGGCCGGATTCTATGTCGACGCAACGGTCGAACCGTTCGCGCAAAACTACAGAATGTGGACCTACATTACCGAGGAGCTTCCGGCGCTGGTCGCCGAAGCCTATCCGATCGATGTCGGCCGCCAGGCGATCACCGGCCATTCGATGGGCGGGCACGGTGCCCTGACCATCGCGCTTCGCTATCCCGACCGCTTCCGTAGCGTTTCTGCTTTCTCGCCGATCGTCGCTCCGAGCCAGGTCGAATGGGGCATCAAGGCTCTGGGCGGTTATCTCGGCGAGGACCGAAGCGCCTGGCGCAAGCACGACGCCGTGGCGTTGATCGAGGATGGTGCGCGTGTACGCGAAATCCTGGTCGACGTCGGCACCGCCGATCCGTTCCTCGAGCAGCAGCTTCGGCCGGAGCTGCTCGAGCAGGCGTGCGCCGAGGCGGGAATCGCGCTGACGCTCCGGCGCCAGCCCGGTTACGACCACAGCTATTATTTCATCTCGACCTTCATGGCCGAGCATTTGCGCTGGCATGCGGAGAGGCTGGGAAGGTAGCGCTCTGTCACCAAACTCTTCGGCATGCCCCCGGCATGCCGGAGTTTGGTGACCCCAACGGGACTCGAACCCGTGTTTTCGCCGTGAAAGGGCGACGTCCTAGACCGCTAGACGATGGGGCCGGGAAAAGCCGCCGCGAGTTAGGCAACGGCTGGCGGCGGGTCAAGCGACCGCCGCGTCCTCGAGATGCATCTCGGCCGCATTGCCGCCGTTCCATTCGTCGCGCTTGATACTTCCGGCAAGCCACCAGCGGCGGTCGCCGGGCGAGCTGAGCAGCGCCTGGCCAAGTTCGGTAGCCGCGCTTCGAAATGCAATCCATTTGAAGCTCTTGCCGTCGTCGCCGCAGGCCAAGCCGCGGACGTGCCCGTCGCCGACGATGCCGGTGCGAAGCAGGCGTGCGGGCCCGGCGGCGATCTTTGGGCTCGGCCAGCCGGCGCCATAAGGACCCGCCGAGTCGAGCGAATCGCAAAGCTCACCGACCACGCCTCCCGGAGCAAGCAGGGCGTCGAGCAACAAGGCCCGGCCGTCGCGCGAACGTTCGATGTCCGCAGCCAGGCGCTCGTCGATGAACGCGCGGAATGGCTCGAGTCCGCCCTTGGGAAGAGTCAGGCCGGCCGCCATGGCGTGGCCGCCGCCAGCGATCAGCAGTCCGCTGTCCTTGGCGGCAAGCACCGCCGCGCCTAGGTCGACACCGGAAATCGATCGGCCCGAGCCCTTGCCGGTTCCGTCCTCGCACTCGGCGATGACGATGGCGGGCCGGCGGAAGCGTTCCTTGAGGCGCCCGGCGACGATCCCGATCACGCCCTGTGCCAGCCCGGGCTCATCACCGTCAGGACGGCGGAGCCGTTGAGCTTTGCGGCCTGCTCTTCCGCCTGCTCGCAAACGCTCATCTCGATCGCCCGGCGTTCTTCGTTTAGCCGGTCGAGCTCGGCGGCGATGGTCCGCGCTTCTTCCGCATCGGTGGTTGTGAGAAGCCGGACCCCAAGGTCGGACTTGCCGACCCGGCCGCCGGCATTGATCCTCGGGCCGAGCACGAAGCCGAGGTCGCGGCTGGTCGGGCTTTTGACCAGCCGCCCAGCCTCGGCGAGCGCGGCGAGGCCGATGTTCTGCCGCGCCGCCATGACCTTCAAGCCTTGGGTCACGAAGGCGCGGTTGAGGCCCTGGAGCTTGGCGACGTCGGCGACGGTGCCGAGCGCCACCAGGTCGAGCAAGTCCATCATCTTGGGCTCGTCTCGGCCGGTGAAAAAGCCCCGCGTCCGGAGCTCGCGGAGTAGCGCGACGCCGAGCAGGAACGCCATTCCGACCGCCGCGAGATGGCCGTGGGAAGACGCGACTTCCGCTTCGTCGAGCCGGTTGGGATTGATCAGCGCGTAGGCCACTGGAAGCAGGGTCGCGCACTGGTGATGATCGACGACGATCACGTCGAGCCCGGCGGCCTTGGCTTCCTCGAGCGCCTCGAACGCCTGGGCGCCGCAATCGACGGTGATCGCCAAGCTGGCCCCGCGCGCCTTCAGCTCGACCAAAGCGGCGCCCGATGGCCCATAGCCTTCCATCAGCCGGTCGGGGATATAGACGATCGGCTCGGCGCCAAGCTGTCTTAGGAGCAAAGTGAGGAGCGCGGCACTGGTCGCGCCATCGACGTCGTAATCGCCGAAGATTGCGATCGTCTCGCCGGCCTCGATCGCATTCGCCAGCCTCGTCGCGCCCTTGTCCATGTCGCGGAAAGCGGATGGATCGGGCAGGAAATCGCGAATTCTGGGATCGCGATGGCGAGCGAGGTCGTCGCGGTTGATGCCCCGTCCGAGAAGCAGCTCGTCGATCAGCGAATCGAGCGAATCCTCCGGCCTACTGTCGCGGCGCAAGCGCCACGGTTGGCCGCTGATAGTCCGCTC
>CBIHLI010000190.1:0-3383 GCA_966210575.1 uncultured Sphingomonas sp. | reverse complement strand
GATCCGCGGCGGCGCCGCGGATCAGCGTCGAAATTGCCGGGAAGCCGACGGCGCTGGCGCAGGGCGAGCAGATTGCCGTGCGGGCGCCGACCAACGGCGACAAGGCGATGACGATCGACGACGCGCCGCTGGTGTTCGTCGGCTACGGAGTGAAGGCGCCCGAACGCGGCTGGGACGATTTCAAGGGTCTCGACGCGAAAGGCAAAATCCTCGTCGTGCTGGTTAACGACCCTGATTTCGAAGGGGGCGAAGGCGATTTCGGCGGCAAGGCGATGACCTATTACGGCCGCTGGACCTACAAATTTGAGGAAGGCGCGCGCCAGGGCGCAACCGGCGTGCTGGTGATCCACGAGACCGAGCCCGCCAGCTATGGCTGGGCGACGGTCAAGAACAGCAATACCAACGCCATGTTCGACATCGTCAGGGCCAATCCCGCCGAAACTCATCCGCTGCTCGAAGGCTGGATCCAGCGCGACCTGGCGGCGCAAATGTTCGCCGCTTCGGGCACCAGCTTCGAAGCGATGAAAGCGGCGGCAAAGCGCAAGGACTTCCGGCCGGTCGCGCTCAAGGCCAGCCTCGACGTGCAGGGCAATGCGACCACCGAAATCATCACCTCGCAGAACGTCGTCGGCATCCTGCCCGGCTCGGCGCGACCCGACGAAACGGTGATCTACACCGCTCACTGGGATCATCTCGGGATCGGCGAGCCCGACGCAAACGGCGACCGTATCTACAACGGCGCGATCGACAACGGCACCGGGCTCTCGCACGTCATCGAGCAGGCCCGCGCCTTCGCCGCCGGGCCACGGCCGCAGCGGTCGGTCGTCTTCCTCGCCGTTACCGCCGAGGAGAAAGGCCTGCTCGGCAGCGAATATTATGCCGCCAACCCGCTCTACCCAGCCGCCAAGACAGCCGGCGTGATCAACACCGACGTGATGGGCGTATTGGGTCCGGCGCGCGACTTCACCATCCGCGGCAATCAGAAGTTCGGCCTGCTCGACATTCTGGTCGAGGAAGGCGCCAGGCGCGGCCGCCGCTACACGCCCGATCCCCGGCCGGAGGCGGGTGGCTTCTTCCGTTCCGACCATTTCACGCTGGCCAAGGTCGGCATTCCGGCGATGAGCTTCGGACCCGGGCAGGACCTGGTCAACGGCGGCGTCGCTCGCGCCCAGGCCTGGCAGGCCAATTACACGGCCAAAATGTATCACCAGCCCGACGACGAATATTCGCCCGACTGGGACTTCAGCGGGATGGTCGAGGACGCCGAGCTGCTGCACGCGGTCGGCCTGCGGCTGGCCAACAGCAGTGAGTGGCCAAACTGGAGCGCCGACAGCGAATTCCGCGCCGCCCGCGATCGCACGGCCGCGGAGCGCGGCGTCGCCGTTGAACCGGCTCCTGCCCAACCGCCGAAAAAGGGTGAGCGCGGTTGAGCGAAACGCTCGAGCCCGCGCTTCCGGATCATTTGGACGCGCAGGCCGAGCGCTTGATGCGCGCCATCTGCGACAGGGAATTGACGGTCGCGACCGCCGAAAGCTGCACCGGCGGGATGCTGGCCGCGCTGCTGACCGATATCGAAGGCTGTGGCCACGGGTTCGACCGCGGCTTCGTCACTTATTCCAAGCAGGCGAAGGCCGAGGTGCTCGGGGTCGAGCGTGAATTGATCGAGCAGAACGAAGCGGTTTCCGAGGCTGTCGCCCGGGCGATGGCCGAGGGCGCGCTGGAGCGCTCGACCGCCGACATCGCGCTGGGAGTGACCGGCTTCGCCGGGCCGGCCGGGAAGGGTTGCGAGGAAGGGTTGGTCCATATGGCGGCCGCCGTTCGCGGCGGACCGACCCGCCACCGGGTCGAGCATTTCGGGGCGGCCGGCCGCGGACCCGTGCGGATCATGGCGCTGCGCGCTATGCTCGAAATGCTGGAGCAGGCGCTCCAGGACAGATAGTTCTCGGCAGCTGCCTCGATGGGAGAAGGGAAATGGCCGACCTCGTCTTCTACACCAATCCCCAGTCGCGCGGGCGAATCGTCCGCTGGATGCTCGAGGAGGTCGGGGCCGATTATGACACCGAGATCGTCAGCTACGACCGGATGAAGGACAGCGACTATCTGGCGGTCAATCCGATGGGCAAGGTGCCGGCGATCCGGCATCGCGGCCACGTCGTCACCGAATGCGCGGCGATTTGCGCGTATCTTGCCGACGTTTTCCCGCAGGCGGGCCTCGCTCCGCGCGACGACGAAAAGGCCGATTATTACCGTTGGCTGTTCTACACCGCCGGCCCCGTCGAGCAGGCGGTCACCAACCATTATGCGGGATGGGACCCTGCGCCCGAGCAGGGCCGGATGTTCGGCTATGGCAGCTATGACAAGGTCGTCGCCGTCCTCGACGAGCTGTTCACGCTGCGCGATTTCGTCTGCGGCGACCGGTTCACCGCCGCCGACGTCTATGTCGGCTCGGCGATCATGTGGGGGACCATGTTCGGCACCCTGCCGAAGCTCGACAGCTTCGCCGGCTATGGCCAGCGGCTGCAGGCGCGAGAAGCCATGCAGCGCGCCCACCAGCTCGACGAGGACGCGCAAGCGCAAATCCAGGCCGCGCAGCCGCAGCCGGCATAAGCACCGTGGACAAGGACCTCCGCCAGCAAGCGATCGCGCTTTACGACCGTTTCACTCACGAGGGGATGGAGCGCCGGACCTTCATGTCGCGCATGGTGGCGCTGGCCGGAAGCGTCGCCGCCGCCGAAGCGCTGATCGGCTCGATCGCCGCCTCGCCCGCCGTGGCCGCCATCGTCCCGGCCAATGACCCACGGCTGACCACCCGGACGCAGGACCTGGTCGGCGGCTATAAAGCCTATGTCGCCGAGCCGCGCACCCGCTCGCTAAAGGCGACGGTGATGGTCATTCACGAGAACCGCGGCCTCAACGACCACACGCGCGACGTCGCCCGGCGCGTCGCGCTGGCCGGCTACCGCGCAGTCGCGGTGGATTTCCTTTCGCCCGTCGGCGGCACGCCCGCCAACGAGGACGCCGCGCGCGACGCAATCGGCGAGCTCGACCTCGGCAAGAGCGTCAATGATGCCGTCGCCATGCTCGACGAGCTCGCCAAATCGAGCCGCGGCGGCAAGGTCGGGGCGGTCGGCTTTTGCTGGGGCGGCGGGTTCGTCAATCGGCTCGCCGTCGCCGCCGGCGACAAGCTCGATGCGGGCGTCGTCTATTACGGACCCGCCCCCGATCCGTCCGAAGCGGCGAAGGTTCAGGCGCCGCTGGCGATCCATCTCGCCGGGCTCGACGAGCGCGTCAACCGCACCGCCTTCCCTTGGATCACGGCACTCCGACAGGCAGGCAAGACGGTGCGTTTCTACCTTTACGAGGGCGTCAACCACGCCTTCAAC
>CBIHLI010000189.1:0-3394 GCA_966210575.1 uncultured Sphingomonas sp. | reverse complement strand
GAACTGAACCTCCTGAAAGCCGGCGGCACCATCGGCGGCCTGACCCTGGTCAGCCGAATCCTCGGCTTCGCTCGAGAAATGATGTTCGCCCGGGTAATGGGCGCAACCTCTGCCGCCGAGGTATTCATCTGGGCGTTCCAGCTGCCCAACCTGCTTCGCCGACTGCTCGGCGAGGGCGCCTTCAGCCAGGGCTTCGTACCCCTGTTCGCCCGCCGAATCGGCAAGCAAGGCGACCTCGAGGACGCCACCCGGTTTGCCGAAGAGGTGCAGGCGGTGTTCCTCCCCTTCCTGATCCTAATCACCGCGCTGTTCGTCATCGCCATGCCGGCGGTGGTCCTGGCGGTGGCGAGCGACCGCTGGACCGGCGACCCCGAGAAATTCGCCTTCACGGTCTACCTGACGCAGGTCACTTTCCCCTATCTGATCTTTATCAGCATGGTCTCGCTGTTCAGCGGGATCCTGAACTCGCTGCAGCGGTTCGTCGCCGCCGCTTTCGCCCCGGCGCTGCTCAACATTGCCCTTCTCGGCGCGCTTCTGCTGTTCCCGCAGGGCGGGCCGGCGACGGCGGTGGCGATGGCCTGGGCGGTGCTGGTCGGCGGAGTCCTGCAATTGGCGCTGTGCATCATCGCCACCCGGCGCGCGGGGATCAGGCTCAAGCTTCGTCCGCCGCGGATGACGCCGCGGGTCAAGGAGCTGCTGATCCTCATCCTGCCGGCGACGATTGGGGCCGGCGGCTATTATATCAGCCAGCTGTTCTATGCCTATTTCGCAACCCGGCTCCCGGTCGGCAGCTTCGTCTATCTGAGCCAGGCCGACCGGCTGAACCAGCTACCCCTGGCGCTGGTCGGATCGGCGATCGGCACCGCCATCCTTCCAGCCATCAGCAGGCACATCGGGATCGGCGAGGAGCGGCAGGCGGCAACCTTGCAGGGACGCGCGACCGAGCTTGCGATGCTTCTGACCTTGCCGGCCACCATTGCCCTGATGGTCGCCGCGGGGCCGATCATGACCGTGCTGTTCGAAGGCGGCCGCTTCACGGCGCGCGACGCGGAGATCTCGGCGCTGGTGCTGTCGATCATCGTCACCGGCCTTCCGGCCTATGTCATGATCAAGGTCCTCGCTCCCGGTTTCTACGCGCGCAAGGACATGAAGACGCCGGTGACGATCACGCTGACGACCCTGGCGCTCGGAGTTGTCGCAAATTTCATCTGGATCGATGATGTCGGGATAGCGATCCTGCCGATCACCACCGCCGGCGCGGCGTGGCTCAACGTGCTCGGACTCTATGCGCTGCTGGCGGCGCGCGGGCATTTCCGGGTCGAAGGATGGCTTGCGGCACGGCTTGCCAAGCAATTGGCCGCGGCGCTTGCGATGGGCGCCACCATCTGGTTCGTCGGTGGGTTCCTGGAGGCCTATTTCGCGGGCTCGGTCGGCCAGCGGCTGATCGCGACGATGGCGCTCATTGGAGCGGGCTCGATCGTCTATTTCGCACTCGCCTGGATGACCGGCGGGATGGACAAGGACGACCTGCTGGTGCTTCTCCGCCGCAAGAAGGTTCAGTGATGGCAGCTTCGTCCAAAATGCGTGTCGTCTCCGGCATCCAGCCGACCGGCGATCTCCACCTCGGAAATCTGCTCGGCGCCATCCTTCGCTGGGTGCGGATGCAGGACGAGGCCGAGTGCCTGTTCTTCCTTGCCGATCTCCACGCCCTGACCGTCGAGGTCGACCCCCCGCAGCTGCATTCGAGCATCCGCGAGATGGCGGCGGCGCTGATCGCCAGCGGGATCGATCCTGCCAGATCGACCCTGTTTCGCCAGAGCGCGATTCCCGCCCATTCGGAGCTGTGCTGGATCCTCAGCGGTACGGCGCGGATGGGCTGGCTCAACCGCATGACCCAGTGGAAGGACAAGGCCGGCAAGAACAAGGAAGGCGCTTCGGTCGGCCTGTTCACCTATCCGGTGCTGCAGGCCGCCGACATCCTGCTCTATAACGCCACCCACGTGCCGGTCGGCGAAGACCAGAAGCAGCATGTCGAGCTGACCCGCGACATCGCGCTCAAGTTCAACACCGATTTCGACGTCGATTTGTTCATTCCGCCCGAGCCGTTCATCGGCGGCGGCACCGCGGCGCGCGTTATGAGCCTGCGCGATGGTCGGTCGAAGATGTCCAAGACCGACCCGTCCGACATGAGCCGCGTCAACCTGACCGACAGCGACGAAACGATCACCCAGAAGATCCGCAAGGCCAAGACCGATCCCGCGCCGCTTCCCGACGATCCCGCCGAGCTCGACGGCCGCCCGGAAGCGCGCAACCTGGTAGGCATCTACGCCGCGGTGACCGGGACCAGCGTCGAGCAGGTGCTCGGCCGCTTCGCCGGACAGGGGTTCGGTCAGTTCAAGCCGGCTCTGGCCGATGCGCTCGTCGCGCTGATCGCTCCGATCCGCGAGCGGCTCGACCAGCTCCGCCGCGATCCCGCCGAGATCGACCGCATCCTCGCCGCCGGCGCCGAACGTGCGTCCGAGCTTGGCGCACCGATCCTGGCGAAGGCGAAAAACGCAGTCGGTTTAACCCCTTAGAGCCACGCTTCATCGACGGTTCACGGCTTTCGTGCTAAGCCCGCCGCTCCACGGGAACGGATGTTCCGAGTTCGAGGGCGTAGAAAGATGTTCAAGAAATTGGGCGCCGCTGTCGCGCTTGTCGCCGCATCGCTGTTGATCGCGGGATGCGCCGGTCTGTCAACCAAGGTCACCCGCTATTCGGCCTTGCCGGCGCCGGCTGGGCAGACCTTCTATGTCGTCGGCGCCGACGGCAAGCCGGGCGGGCTCGAGTTCGGAACCTATGCGGCGATGGTCGCCCAGCAGCTGCAGGCCAAGGGCTACCGGCCGGCCGGCGCGCCGCAGCTCGCCGACATGCTGGTCAAGCTCGATTACGGGGTCGACGAGGGGAAGACCGAATATGTCGTCGACCGCCCGTTCGGACCGCGCCCCTGGCGCTGGAGCCCCTACGGCTGGGGCTATCGCGATCCCTTCTACGATCCGTTCTGGGGCGTGCATTACGGCCGGCCCTATTGGTCGTCCTGGGGTCGCGATCCCTTCTATTACGGCTGGGACGACCCGTTCTGGTATAGCTCGCCTTATGCGGGATATGGCGCCTTCGGTCCGCGCATCCGAAGCTACACGCGCTATCAAAGCCATCTCGACATGACGATCGTCCGCCGCGCCGACAATGCGCCGCTGTTCGAAGGCCATGTCAAAGCCCGCTCGCAGACCGACGAGCTCAACCGGCTGGTCCCCAATTTGATCCAGGCGATGTTCACCGGCTTCCCGGGCAAGAACGGCGAGACGGTGAAGATCACCGTACCGGCCCGCAAGACCGGCTGACGCGAGCCTTTTTC
>CBIHLI010000188.1:0-3421 GCA_966210575.1 uncultured Sphingomonas sp. | reverse complement strand
GCTCGCCCGGGCGTGTTCCTTCATAGATACAACGCGACCATTGGTTGGTTTCTCCGCCGATGAAGCCGTAGAATTTGTCCAACCCCCACCGTGTCGGCCAACGATCGAACGGGCCCGCCGGACTTACGTCCGCCGCCGGGGTTTCGTGCCATTTGCCGAACGCGCCGGTAGCATAGCCGTTGAGACGCAGCACCTCGGCGATTAGCGCCGCGCTGGCCGGTCGCCGACCGGTATCGCCGGGAAAAGCGGTGGCGCTTTCCATGATCGAGCCCGTCGCGACATTGTGGTGATTGCGTCCGGTCAGCAGCGCCGCGCGTGTCGGCGAGCAAAGCGCGGTCGTGTGGAAGTTATTGTAGCGATCGCCCTGGGCTGCGAGCCGTTCGAGCGCGGGCATTTTTACCGGACCGCCGAAGGCGCTCGACTGACCGAAGCCCATGTCGTCGAGCAATATGACCAGGATGTTGGGCGCGCGGTCGGGCGCCCGCACCGGCGGAACCGGCGCGGGCGGAACGGCGTCGCGCACGTCGAGCGTCGTCATATGCGGCCGCTCTGCCTCGGCGATCGGCAACACATGGCGGTCGATCTGCGGCGCCTGGCCCTGCGCCAGCGCGGTTGCCGCGAGCAACGATACGGCCATAGCTGCCGCCACACTTGCCGTGCGCCTGATTGCTGTCATGTCCATCCTTTCCTGTGCCTCCCACCCCTGACGCCGACGGCATCATAAAGCTATTCCGCAGCCGAATTATTCAGGGCGATTCCCGCTCGCGTCAGAAGCGCGCCGTGACCGCGATGCCCAGAGTCCGCGGATCGGCGCGCAGCTTGCGGATAGCCGTGCTGCCCGGAAAGATGCCATTGTTCAGCCCCAGTTGCGGCGCCAGAACCTGGTTGAAGCTTCCATAGGAATAGGCCTTATTCGCCAGATTGTTGCCGAACAGCGCGACGCTCCACCGCTCGTCGGGCGAGCTTAATGCGATGCGCGCGCCGAGCAGCGCAAAGCCGTCCTGAATCGTCTGGGGATTATTGTCGGTGACGGCGCTGTTGCGATAATCGGACGTGAAGGAGATGTTGCCGTTGAGGTCCAAGCTCCACCCCGTGGCCCCGACATCGCCGCTCCAGTCGATTCCGACCTGGCCCGACCATTCGGGCGCGAAATTGGCGGGGGTGCCCTTCAGGTCCTGCACCGTGCCCGGCGGGAGCCCCGGCAGGCCGCTGCCGCCCGCGAAGCTGGTGAAGGCGCTATCGAGATAGGCGATCGACGCATTGACCGCGAATCGCGGCGCCGGACGGAGCGTGAGATCGAGTTCGAAACCCTGATGCCGGAGCGAGCCCGCGTTGCGGACGATGAAGCTGGCCCCGTCAAAACTGCGGTCCTGATAGCCGTCGATGTCCATCCGGTAGAAGGTCAGATTGGCGGTCAGGCTGCGATCGAGCCAGCTCGACTTGATGCCGGCTTCATAATTTTTGACGGTCTCGCGATCGAACAGGCGTTTGGTAGAGACGACAGCGCCACCGGGACCGAATATGGTCAGCGACGGCGCGCCCCCGCCGCTGTTATAGCCACCCGACTTATAACCCGTCGAATAGCTAGTGAAGATAAGCACGTCCTCGGTCGGCTTGAGGTTGAGTCCGATGCGATAGGTGAAGCGATCCTCGCTCAGATCGGGTAGATCCAGGACCTCGGCGGCGCGGAGTGCGGCGATGAAGGGCGTGTCGATGAGCTGCGAATAGCGACCCTTTTTTTCATCCTTCGTCCAGCGCGCGCCAAGAACGAGCGTGAGCGGGTCGGCGATCCGGACGTTCGCCTGACCATAAGCCGCGAAGCTCTCGGTGGACTGCGTCATGTCCTGATCGCTGGCGGCGCGGCCGCCGGTGGCGCCGATATAGGCGTTGCATGCGCCGCGTTGCGGACCCACTGGGACAAGCGCGTTGCAATATTGCGCGCCCATATCGAGCTGTTCGCCAAGGCGATAGTCTTCCTTGTAGTAATAGAGCCCGGCAACCAGATCGAGCCGTCCATCCAGCCAGCGGTCGAGCGGCGAGATATATTGCAGCTCGTGATTATGGCTCTGCGAACGGAAGCGGCTGACGCGCGAAGCGATCGGGATCGGGAGGAAGATGATGTCGCCGTCGCGCTGGAAATTCTTCCAATCGCGGTAGCTGTTGACCAGGCGAAGGGTGCCGCCGTCGAGGTCGAGCGACGCCTGGCTCATCACGCCCCACTGGCGGTCGTTGAGGTCGGCGGTGACATATTGGTTCATCGCGCGGTCGCTAAGGTCGGTGTCGGGCAGCGCGCCGCCCAGCCGCGCCGCGAGCGCCGCCAGTTGCTGCGGTGTCACCGATGCCGGATCGAAGTCGGCATTGGCGACGGCGTCACCGGCCGATTTGGAATAATCGGCGCGCACAATCCATTCGATATTGCCGAGGCCCGCCTTGAGGCTGGCGCGCAACGCATGGTCATCGACGCCGCCATAGCGCTTACCATCAAGGCTGTTACGCCAGAAGCCGTCCGCCCATTGGCCCTGACCGGCCAGCCGGAAGGAGACGTCGTCCGACAAGGGCACATTGACATAGCCATCGAGCTTGTAGCGATCATAGCTGCCGGCTTCGGCGGTGACGCGCGCCGAGAAGTCGCGTCCCGGCTCGGCGCTGTGAAGCGAAAGCGCGCCGACGCTCGCGTTGCGGCCGAACAGCGTTCCCTGGGGCCCGCGCAGCACCTCCGCGCTTTCCATGTCCATGAACGAACCGATGATCGAGCCGGCGCGGGGAACATAGACGCCATCGACGAACGCCGCGACGCTGGGCTCGGTCGCCGTGTTGCCAAAGGCGCCGATCCCGCGAATGCTCAGCCGCAGCGATGAGGCCACCGTCCCCTTGGTCGTCGAGAAATTGGACGCGATGCGGCCGATATCCTGAACGCTCATCACGTTCGCGCGCGTCATCGCCTCGCTGCTGAATGCGGCGATCGAAACCGGGACATTCTGGATATTTTCGCCGCGTTTCTGGGCGGTAACGATGATCTCCCCCTCATCTGCACGCGCCCCTCCGCTTTCCTGCGCGGATACCGCGCCAGCGGTCATGCCCAGATAGATCGCCGTCGCGAGCGACAATGCGCCCTTCACATTCTGCCCCAATTTCCGTCTCCCTTTTGCTTTTGATGTCGGCCATTCTCAGGCGCGCCATGCAGTGCATCGCGCGGCCCAAGTCCGGCCGGCCGCCGCCTCAAACGGGCGCCGTCGTCGTGGTGCGATATTTGCTGGCTGTTTCGACCGGGGAGCGACCTGTCCGCCGCGAGTGGCTCGGCTCATCGCGCGAACCACCCCCTGCCTGGCATTCAAACATCGGTCTCCTGTTTCTATTTTCCGCCGCTCTAAGCACCGAAAGAAGCACTAAGGTGACTTTGCGCGCCAATCGTCCGCGACCG
>CBIHLI010000187.1:0-3438 GCA_966210575.1 uncultured Sphingomonas sp. | reverse complement strand
ACGGTCACGCCAGCGAACGGCAAGTGGCAGGTATGGTGGTGCCACGGTGAATGCTTCAAGGCCGCCATCAAGGATCCACTAGACGCTCCCGGCTTCTTCGCGCCGGCGCATTTCTGATGAGGTCCGCTTTCGACCAATTGCGGACCCCTACTGACTAGTAGGATTGTCACGAGATGGAACGCGAAGGCACTATTGAGGAGCAGGTGATTGCGGCGCTCAAACGCGTCTCAGGTCGCCGAGAAATCAGTTTAAGCCAGCTGATAGGCCGCGATGTTGGCATTTACGGTGGGGACGGAGTTGAGCTTCTCAATGAGCTTGAGGAGCTCTTCGGCGTAGACCTCGACCCCCTCATGCAGGAGGAGACGCATTATCTGCCGCCGCGATGGATTGATCGCCTTCTCGGAAGGGAGCGCGGCCCGCCGAGCGTCGATGTAACGGTGAGACGCTTGATCGACTTCATCATCACAGGCCTGAACGAACGGTGAAATGTCCGCTTCCGAGCCAAATGGACATCGGCCGATCAAGATCGTTCCAACTTCCTTGTCGAGTGAGTAGCGAGTGCCACGCCGACCGCGGTCAGGGCCATCCCGATCAGGGACCACGACCCTAAAGTCTCGCCGAAGAGCGGCCACGCGATGAGAGCCGTGCATGGCGGCACGAGGAAGAACAGGCTCGCGACCTGAGAGGCCGCTCCACGGCGGATGAGGACATAAAGCAAAGAGACGGCCCCAAGGGACAGCACCAGAACCAGCCACAGCAGAGCGAAGACGAACTCGCCGCTCCAGTCGACCGTTCGATCTTCGAGCCAAAGGGCAAATGGCGCTGTTGCAATCGCCGCCGCGACGAATTGCACGACGCTTCCGGTACGTAGGTCCATCTCTGTGCAAAATCTTTTCTGGTAGAGCGTGCCGGCCGTGATGCCGAGCAGGGCTACCACGCAGGCGATGGTCCCCATGATGCTGGCAGGCGAGTCCCCCAGCTTGCCCGAGATGACGAAGGCAACGCCGGTCAGGCCCAGCCCCAGTCCGAGCCATTGCCGACCGACCACCCGTTCAGCCAGCAGGATGCCGGCAAAGGCGGCAGTCAGAAGCGGCTGAAGTCCGACTATGAGAGCCGACACGCCCGCTTCGACGCCCAAGCTGATCGCGACGAACACTCCGCCAAGGTAAACCCCATGCACCAGCAGGCCCGCGACCGCGAAGTGAGCCACTTCCGATAGTCGCCGGGGCCATGGCGCGCGCATGGCCAACGAGACCAGGAGAAGCAGGCCTGCCGCCAGCCCATAGCGGAGTGTCAGGAAGGTCAGCGGTTCGGCGTAAGGAAGCCCCAGGCGCGCGCCGATGAAGCCAGTGCTCCAAAGCACCACGAAGGAGGCGGGGATGGCCACAGCGCGCAACGAACTGAAGCTACCTCGATCGGTGGGGGACTTTTCCACCGCAACTTACATGTTGATGGCGCGCACCAGCCGGACACCCCAATCGGCATCCGGGTTGGTCGTTCCATCGCCGAGACGCTCCTGCATCACCTGCACGCCCAGATCACGCCGCTTCGGCAATCGGGCCCTCTCGGCCGCGGCCAGCGCCGGGCCCATCTCTTCACGGGTCAGATCGGTGCAATAGGCAGGAGCTCCAGGCTGCTGGCGCCAGGAATCCGCGAGTGATCCTGAATGGAAAGCATCGAACCCGCTTGCCTCGACCAGGGCCATCGCGACCTCACGGTCACGCTCACGGTCGGCGGCGACCGGGATAGCCATCCGGTTCGGCGCACTCGCTCGCCTGCCCTTCGTCGCAAGCGAGGCGGAGCCGATCGCGTTCCACGCTTTCGCAATCGGTCGGCCTAGCTGTTCGGCCACCCACAGGCTTTCGACCTGCCCGGCCTCGATCGCCTCGATCCGATCGTCCCGGAAAGGATAATAGTTGGACGTATCGATCACCACCGTCTCTTCGGGCAGCGCCGCGATCAAGGGTGCGACGTCCGTGACGCGATTTAGCGGGATCGATATTATCACCGCGGCCACATCGCTCAGCGCCTCTTGAGTTGTGACCGCTTGCGCTCCCGAGGCGAGAAGCTCGCGGTCGATCGTTTCCGGCCCGCGGGAGTTGGCCACCTTCACCTGGTGCCCTTCGGCGGAGAGCGTCTTTACCAGCGTCGCGCCAATATGGCCGGTGCCGAGAATGCCGATTTTCATGAATTGATGTCCTGTGAGTGATTGAATGTTTATTCGGTTGCCGGGTGGGCGAGCGCTTCCAGTGAAGCGCGAAGCTCGTCGGCCTCCGCTTCGGAAAGCTGGCAGGCCGATTTGATCTTGGCATTGATGCCTCTGACCTCCCGCTCGATGTTCCGACCGCGTTCGGTAAGGTCGACCAGGACACGCCGTTCGTCGGCTGTGTCTCGGGTCCGGGTGACCATCCCGGACGCCTGGAGCCGCTTCAGCAGCGGTGTGATCGTCCCCGTGTCCATGCCGAGCCGAGCGCCAAGAGCGCCGACACTGAATGGCGCCCCATCAAGCAGCTCCAGGATAACGAGATATTGCGGGAAGGTGAGGCCGAGGGGCTCGAGCAGGGGTTTGTGCATGCGCACCATCCGGTTCGCGGCTCCGTAGAGCGCGAAGGAAAGCTGGGTGCCAACACTGCGATGTGCCATAAGTCATCAAGCGCCTTATTATC
This sequence comes from uncultured Sphingomonas sp., assembly GCA_966210575.1. Taxonomy (GTDB): domain Bacteria; phylum Pseudomonadota; class Alphaproteobacteria; order Sphingomonadales; family Sphingomonadaceae; genus Sphingomicrobium. Next base: position 772 of record CBIHLI010000187.1, on the reverse strand, counting down.
TAGCGCACTAGGTAGTGGCGGCCGAGAGTGCTTCAAGGGGTTTTCGGCCAATGTCCGCTTTCCACCCATTGCGGACATTCCCGGAATCGCTGATGCTTGCGCCGTGGATCGGGGCGCTTCGACGGGATGGACTCGATTGTGGGGAGCGCTGCTCTGCGCGATCTGCGGGCTGGCGCTGATCCCGGCGCTGGCGTTGGCCTGGTTTGGGCTCCTCTGGCTTCCCGGCCTGGACGGACTTGACTGGCTGAGCGCCGCCTTCCTGGTGGCCGGACCATTGCTCCTTGGCCTCGGCGCCGTTTGGGGCTGGCGTTCGGCCAGAACAGGGGAGAGGCGGTGCCTGATCGGCGGTGCCGTCTTCACACTGCTCGCGGTTGCGGTCTATGCCGTCCCCTGGAACTGGGGCGGACGAATGCTCCTCTAGTTCAAAATCTTCCCGGGTCGCGGATTTTTGCCGTGCCGAATGCCCCCTCTCTTCACGAAAGTTGTGTCTTGCCTGGTTTTCGACAGACCGCGCTGGTCGCGGCGTCCGCTTTGTTCGGGCTGCTGATCTGGGATGTCGCGGACAGCGAGGACCGCTGCGCCGGCTTGTCGCGCGAGCAGGCGGTCTCGATGGCGACGGAGGCGAAGCGGCACATGCTCGGCCGTTCGACCGAAACCTATCGGGCGAACCATGCGAGCGACGCCGTCGCCGCCGTCGCGCTCCAACCGCAAGCCGGCGGCTATTCGGCCAAGGTCGAATTCCGGGGACTCGACGGAAGCTCGCTCGTCACCC
>CBIHLI010000186.1:0-3465 GCA_966210575.1 uncultured Sphingomonas sp. | reverse complement strand
CATGTGCACTTCGCGGGCGCCGGCGTCGCGCATCATCTGCACGATCTTCAGGCTGGTCGTGCCGCGGACGATCGAATCGTCGATCAGGACGATTGTCTTGCCGGCGATCAGCGCCGAATTGGCGTTGTGCTTGAGCTTGACGCCGAGGTGCCGAACTTCCTGGCTCGGCTGGATGAAGGTCCGCCCGACATAGTGCGAGCGGATTATCCCGAGCTCGAACGGGATGCCCGATTCCTGGCTGAAGCCGAGCGCTGCGGGAACCCCGCTGTCCGGCACCGGGACGACATAATCGGCCTCGACCGGGGCCTCGCGCGCCAGCTCCGCGCCGATATTCTTGCGGACCTCGTAGACCGAGGTGCCGTCGACCACCGAATCCGGCCTCGAGAAATAGACATGCTCGAAGATGCAGGGCTTGGGCGCGGCCTGCTCGAACGGGCGGAAGGACCTGAGGCCGGAGCCGTTGACGATGATCAGCTCGCCCGGCTCGACGTCGCGGATCAGGGTCGCGCCGATGACGTCGAAGGCGACGCTTTCCGAGGCGAAAATCGTCGCGTCGCCGAGCTTGCCCATGACCAGCGGCCGGATGCCGAGCGGGTCGCGGCAGGCGATCAGCCCTTCCTCGGTCAGCACCACCAGCGAATAGGCCCCTTCGACCTGCTTGAGCGCGTCGATCAGCCGGTCGATCGGCGCCGACTGGCCCGACGTCGCCACCAGATGGATGATGACCTCGGTGTCGCTGGTCGACTGGAAGATCGAGCCGCGGCGGTTGAGCGTCCGCCGAAGCTTCATCGCGTTGGAGATGTTGCCGTTGTGGGCGATGGCGAAGCCGCCGTCGTTCAATTCGGCGAACAAGGGCTGGACGTTGCGCAACGCCGAGGCGCCGGTGGTCGAATAGCGGACGTGGCCGATCGCGGTCCGCCCCGGCAGCTTGGAGATGACCTCGTCGCGGTCGAAATTGCCGGCGACATGGCCTTCCGCCCGGTGCGAGTGGAAGTGGGCGCCGTCGTAGCTGGTGATTCCGGCCGCTTCCTGGCCGCGGTGCTGGAGCGCGTGCAGGCCCAAGGCGACGAAGCTCGCCGCCTTGTCGGCACCCCAGATGCCGAAGATCCCGCACTCCTCGCGGAGCTTGTCGTCATCGAATGGATTAGTCGTCAGCACGTCCCACCACCTTGCTGCGGCCTGCCCATATAGTGACGGGTTGGCGGTTTGTCGCCCCCCGGGTTGCGGGACTTGAAGCGAGCCGCGCGCTGCGCCACGGTGAAGCCCGGTTTCAGAAGGAAACGCATCGATGCCGACCTACACCGCGCCGGTCAAAGACTCGCTCTACGTCCTCCAGGACGTCCTCGAAATCGGCCGCTACTCCAACCTTCCGGGCTTCGCCAACGCCACGCCCGACCTGGTCGAGGCGATTCTCGAGGAGGGTGGCAAGTTCGCCGCCGAGGTGCTGCAGCCGCTGAACGCGGTCGGCGACGAGGCCGGCTGCAAGCGCAACGACGACGGCTCGGTGACCACGCCCCCAGGCTTCAAGGAAGCCTACAAGCAATTCTGCGAGGCCGGCTGGCCTACGCTGACGGCCCCTGAAGAATATGGCGGCCAGGGGCTGCCGCAGGTGATCGGCACCGCGATCGGCGAATATATCCTCTCCGCCAACCACAGCTTCGAGATGTACCAGGGGCTGACCTCGGGCGCGATCGCCACCCTGATCATCAAGGGCAGCGACGAGCAGAAGGCGACCTATCTGCCCAACATGGTGACCGGCCGCTGGACCGGGACGATGAACCTGACCGAGCCGCATTGCGGCACCGACCTCGGCCTGTTGAAGACCCGCGCCGAGCCCAATGACGACGGCAGCTATGCGATCACCGGCACCAAGATCTTCATCTCGTCCGGCGAGCACGACATGAGCGAGAACATCATCCACATGGTGCTCGCCAAGCGCTCCGGAGCGCCCGACACGGTCAAGGGCATTTCCCTGTTCGTCGTGCCCAAATTCTTGGTCAATGCCGACGGCAGCCTCGGCGAGCGCAACGCCGTCTCCTGCGGCGCGCTGGAAAAGAAGATGGGCATCCACGGCAACGCCACCTGCGTGATGAACTATGACGGCGCCAAAGGCTGGCTGGTCGGCGAAGCGGAGAAAGGCCTCGCGGCAATGTTCATCATGATGAACGCCGCCCGCCTCGGCGTCGGCCTGCAGGGGCTCGCCCAGGGCGAGGTCGCCTATCAGAATGCGGTCCAATACGCCCGCGACGGCCGCCAGGGCAAAGCCCTCAAGGAGGACGAGCGCGAGGCCGGAGCCAAGGCCGATCCCCTGTTCGTCCACCCCGACGTCCGCCGGATGCTGATGCAGATGCGCGCCTGGAACGAAGGCGCCCGGGCGCTCGTCCTGTGGGGTTCGCTTCAGGTCGACCTCATGCGCCGCTCCCCGGACGAGGCCGACCGCCAGACGGCCGACGACCTCGTCTCGCTGCTGACCCCGGTGATCAAGGGCTATCTGACCGACAAGGGCTTCGAGGCGGCGGTGCTCGGCCAGCAGGTGTTCGGCGGCCACGGCTACATCCGCGAGCATGGCATGGAGCAGTTCGTCCGCGACGCCCGCATCGCCCAGATCTACGAAGGCACCAACGGCATCCAGGCGATGGACCTGGTCGGCCGCAAGCTGCCCAAGGACGGCGGCCGCGCCATCCGCGCCTTCCTCGAGCTGGTCGGGCGGGAGATCGGCGAAGCCAAGGCCGCGGGGGACCCCGCCGGTGTCGCCGCGGCGCTCGAGCCGGCGCTCGCCGACCTCCAGGCGGCGACCATGTGGCTCGCCCAGAACGGCATGGCCGACCCGAACAACGCCGGCGCCGGCGCTTACTCCTACATGGACCTGATGGGCCTGGTCAGCCTGGGCTGGATGTGGATGAAGATGGCGCGCGTCTCGTCAAAGGCGTTGGAAGAGGGCGCCGACGACCGCGCCTTCCACGAGGCCAAGCTCGCTACCGCCCGCTTCTACGCCGACCGCGAGCTCCCCGAATCCACCGCCCACCGCCGCAAGGTCGAAGCGGGGGCGGAAAGCGTCATGGCGCTTCCGGAGGAGGTCTTTTAGGCTACCGCCTCACTGCGTGTTGACGGTGGCGTCGACGTCGGTGTCGACCCGGATTTCCGCGCCGTCGTCATCGATCCGCACCCGCGTCCCGCCCGGATCGACCCGGTAGCGGACGCCATTCTCGACGATCACCTGGCTGTCGTCGGGGCCGAGCGCGACCCGGACGTTGTCGGGTCCGATCCGGTAAGTGACTCCGTTCTCGACGACGATTCGGCTTCCGGCCGGCCAGCTGCTGGTCGCGGTCGAACCATAGTCGGCGCCGGCGGCGTTGCCGGCATAATTGCCTTCGCCCTCGGCATAAGCCGCGCTGTCGTTGTTATAGGCCGCCTCGTTCGCCGAATAATCGCCGCATGCCGCGAGCCCAAGGCTCAGCGCGCCGG
>CBIHLI010000185.1:0-3471 GCA_966210575.1 uncultured Sphingomonas sp. | reverse complement strand
GAATTCCTTGAGGTAGGAGATGCCCTGCTCCTGGATGCGCTTGGCGGTCAGCGAGCGGACGAGCTCCGGCGGCACGTTCCAATAAGGGTCGACCCGCGCATTCTTCAAAAGCACGGCCATCATCGGAGTCTTCGTCTTGGCCGAGCCGACGATCGCGCGCATGCCGTCGACCCAGCGGTCGCGGTCGAACAGATAGACCTCGGCGGCGCCCGAATCGACGATCACGTAGCGCTGGAACCGGCCGGTCTTGGGCAGGCGGTACGCCCGCTCCATGTTGATCGCGATCTTGCGCGCGTAATAATCGGCGCCGCGATTGAGCGAGGCGATCGTCGCCTTGCCGACGACTCCGTCGGCCGGGCCAAGCCCGTGCACCTGCTGATAGGCGCGCACCGCCTCGGTCAGCCGGCGGTCGAAGCCGCCGCCACGCGGCAGGCCGAGCCGAGTCCGCAGCTGCTCGACCCGTTTTCCGCTGGCCCCCTGCTTCAAGTTCGGTCCGGCCGCGATCTTGACCTGCGGCAGCCGTCCCCAGGCCGCCTGATATTGCCGCAGGCCATGGGCGAGATCGTAGAACATCGGATTGGGCATGCCCGAGCGGCGTTCGCCGAACGCCCAGTCCATGCCGATGGTGCGAAGCAGCCAGTTGGTCGGCCGCTGGCGGCGGCTGGCGACATTGTTCAGCTGCGGGTCGACATAGACGAAGTCGATGCCCTGCTTGATATTCTGCGGGACCGCGATCGGCTCGTCGCCTCGCGGCTGCGACGCGGAAACCGGCACCGCGACAGAAAGCGCCACGGCGCCCAACAGCAATCGAAAATTCATGTGCATTGTCCGCGCCGGCTGCCCGGCGCACTCCCTGGTCGGCGAATTACATTGTTCAACGCGGCAATTATGGATTGGTTCGAGTGTCGTGCCGCTGAACGCCCCGTTCCATGAACTGAAAGCTCGCGGGTCCCGCTCGGCTTGACTTCAAACTGGTTTCGGAGCCTCATCGACCCCGGCGGCGGCAGGCGCCGCTTCGAGGGGGATTTGCAATGGCTACAACTGCCGAGGGGCGTGCGCCCCTTCACCTGTGGATCGTCGGTATCCTGGCCCTGCTGTGGAACGCATGGGGCGGGTACGACTATGTCATGACCCGGATGCGCGACACCGAGTATCTGACCTCGATGATGCCCGGCGTCGATCCGAATGCATTGCTCGCCTACGTCGACGCCTATCCAATCTATGCCCAGATCGGCTGGGGGCTCGGCGTCTGGGGCGGCGTGCTCGGTTCGATCCTGCTGCTTATGCGCAGCCGCTACGCGGTCTGGGCCTTCGCCGCCTCGCTGCTCGGCATGGCGCTGAGCTTCGGTTACATGTATCTGCTCGCCGGGCCGATGCCGGGCCAGGAAGACGCGGGCATCATGGCCTATTTCCCGCTGGTCATCGTCATCGTCGGCATCGCCTTGCTGCTGTACGCGCGCGCCCAGCACCGCAACGGCGTTCTTCGCTAGGCACTTTTCGGGGCTGCCGGGCGACGGCGGCCCCGATTCTTCATCGCGACCGGATGAACTGACGGACATCGCTCGACAGTTTGGCGCGGTCCTCGTCGCGGACGTACATCATGTGGCCGGCGTCGTAATAATGATACTCGACCCGGTCCTGCGGGATCCCCGTCCGGCTGAGCGCATATTCGGCCGCGAAGAAGGGTGTTGCGAAATCATAATAGCCCTGGGCGACGAACACCCGAAGCCCTGAATTCTCGCGCATCGCCGTGCCGATGTAGGGCGCGACGTTGAGGTAGGCGTTGCTGTCGCGGTCGCCGATCCGCCAGTCCCAGTCGCGGCCGATACCGGAAATCGACTGATATTCGCGATCGGTCTTGAAGCCGAGCGAACCGCGCTCCCAGGCGTTGACCGCGGCGGTGTAGCCGGCATCGATGCCGTAGAAGCTGGGATCGTTGTCCGGAGTCTCGCCGGCATTGTCATAATCCTTGCCGGTATAGCGGGAATCGAGGCGTCCGACGGTCAGCCCGCGGTCACGCAGCAGCTCCTTGTAGAAGCGGCCGGGCGTGACCCGGAGGTCCGCCTGCTCGAGATAGGTTTCGCTAAGCCCGGTGAAGCGGGCCAGCTGGGCGCGGATCGAGGCGCGTTCCTCGGGGCTGATCTTCTGGCCCTTGAGCAAAGCCGCCGCATAGGGGCCGAGCGCGAACTGACGCGCTTCCTCGACGAACTGCTCGACCGAAGGCGCGCTCGCTTTGCCGTGGAAGTGCGCGGTCGCGGCCATCGACGGCAGGTTGGTGATGTAGCCGAGCTCATTGCCCGCGGCGTCCGAGCCGGCGGCGAAGTCGAGCACGGTCGAAATCAGGATGATGCCGTTCAGGCCGACGTCGTTGTAGGTCGAGGCCTCGAGCTGGTTGACGACCGCGGCCGACCGAGTCGTCCCGTAGCTCTCGCCGCCGAGGAACTTGGGGCTGTTCCAGCGGCCGTTGTCGCCGAGCCAGCGGCGGATCACCTCGGCGACCGCCTTGGCATCGGCGGTGACCCCATAGAATTCCTTGGGCTCGGTCTTGCCGATCAGGTGCGAGAAGCCGGTGCCCGGCGGATCGATGAACACCAGGTCGGTGACGTCGAGCAGGCTGTCCGGGTTGTCGAGCAGCGGGTAAGGCGGGGCGCCGTCGTCGCGGGCATCGGACGGGATGGCCACCCGCTTCGGCCCGAAGGCGCCCATCTGCAGCCACACCGAGCCCGATCCGGGCCCGCCGTTGAACAGGAAGGTGACCGGCCGCGAGGGATCCCGCGGCTCCTTGACGTAGGCGGTAGTCACCACCGCCGCTTTCTGGGTGCCGTCCTCGGCGGCGAGGATCGTCTCGCCGATCGTCGCGCTGTAATTGATCCGCTGGCCGCCGAAGGTCCCGCTATGCCGGGTCGTGACGACCTGCGGGACAATCTTGGCGACCGGCGCCTCGGCCTTCTTCTCCTCCGGCTTTTCCTGCGCCGGTGCCGGCGACGCGACCGCCATGACCAGCGCCACAGCGCCAAGCTTCAGCACATGCATCGAAAGTCCACCCTCCCGAATCACTCAGCGGCACCCAAGCCGGGTCCCCTGCTTTGTGCAAGAGCTGGCTCGATCTCGCCGAGCTGGCGGAAGAAATGCCCGCTAGCCGGCTGCCGCCGGGGTGCCGTCCGACTGGAGATCGTTGAGCATCTCGCTGCAATCGGGCGTCTCGTCATCGCGGGTGCGGTGGGTGTCCCACGTCTCCATGACCTCCGCTTGATCGAACTGCGGAAAGCCGACCTCCCCCAACACGTTCACCAGCTTAAGCCAGCCACGGGCGCCGTCCTTGGTTCTGGCGCGAATCCACCAGGTCGCTTTCGGAACCACGGTCATCTTCGCGTTCTTGCCGTCCCACCACCAGTGATCCTCATTGGCGGGCGGCGACCATGCCTTGCCGGTGGCCGGGTTGAAGTAAAGCGCGCGGGCGTCGTGGAGCGG
>CBIHLI010000184.1:0-3493 GCA_966210575.1 uncultured Sphingomonas sp. | reverse complement strand
GGCCTGGGCGCTGCCGGTCGACACGTGCAGCGGCGCTGCCCTGGGCGGCAGGAAATCGGCGCGAAGCCCGAACAGCAAGCGCAGCAGGACGGCGATTGCCGTCAGCACATGGCTGATCGCGTTGGGAAGGCCGAGCGGGTAAATCTTGTCGCGGCAATAGAGCATCGTGTCGGCCAGCCCGGCGCCGCCGAGGAACATGCCGATGACCGGCCGCTCGGTGCCATCCTTCCGGAGCGAGATCAGCTCGCGCGGGACGAGATAGTCGGACAAGTCGCCCTGCGCGAGCTCGACCAATCGCTCGAGCACGTCGATCGGATCGCCGTGGACCCCGAGGTCGATGGCGATGAGGTTGGTCTTGCCGCCGGCGAGGACCGCCATCGGTGGCGGCGTGTCGCCGAAATGGCCGCCATTGTGGATTTCGGTGAGCGCCGCCTGGACGGTGCCGTCGCCGCCGTTGATGACCAGCATCTTGGGGCGCACCTGGGCGATCGACCGAAGCGCATCGCCGATCTGGTCGACGTGCTCGACCTCGTAGTGGAAGATGTCGGGATGGTCGGCGCAATAGGTGCGGATCCGCGACAGCTGGGCAAGGTTCCCGGTCGACCGCGGATTGGACAGCAAGGCGACGCGGGGCCGGTGCCGGTGCAACAGGCACGATTCAAGCGCGACGCCCGGGCAGTCGCCCCCGTCGGCTTCAATCAGCTGCAGCTGCGTTTTCGACATGCTTTTACCGACCGGTTCGCTAAGGACATTCGTAACAGGTCCGTGCCGTTCATGACCGGCACTGGCCCGGTTGCCGATCTCGGCCCGCTTTGCGGCCAAATGATGGTGTAGGAACGACGAAATTTGCGCCCGCTGACGCTCATCGACCGCTATCTGGCCAAGTCCATCGCTATCCCGCTGATCGGCACCCTGATCCTCGCGGCGATGCTGCTCGTCCTCGACAAGATGCTTCGGCTGTTCGATTTCGTCGTCAACACCGGCGGCCCGGTCAGCGTCGTCTGGCGGATGCTGGCCAACCTGCTGCCCGAATATTTCTCGCTCGGAATCCCGATCGGCCTGCTGCTCGGGATCCTGCTGGCGTTCCGCAAGCTGGCGCTGTCGTCGGAGTTGGACGCAATGCGCGGAATCGGCATCGGCTTCGGCCGGCTGCTGCGCGTGCCCTACATGTTCGCGATCGGACTGATGCTCTTGAACATCGTGCTGGTCGGCTATCTCGAGCCTTATTCCAACTACCGCTACGAAGGGTTGCGCTTCGATCTCCGCTCGGGCGCGCTGGGGGCGTCGATCAAGGTCGGCGAGTTCAACCGGCTCGGCAAGAAGCTGACCCTGCGGATCGACAAGAGCGAAGAGCACGGCACCCGGCTGCAGGGGATTTTCGTCCAGGTCGACCAGTCGGACGAAAGCATCGCCGCTACCGCCCAGTCGGGGCGATTCCTGTCGACCGACGATCCGCAGGTGATCCTGTTTCGGCTGCACAACGGGCGGCTGGTCCAGCAATCGCCCAAATATCCGGTGCCGCGGACCCTGACCTTCAACACCTATGATTTGCCGATCACGGTGCCGGCGATCGACCAGTTCCGCCGCCGGGGCATGGATTATGAGGAGCTGTTCTTCAACGAGCTGTTCCGGCTGGGCTATGGCGGCGGCGCGGCGAACCGCGAGCAGCAGATCGCGGCCCAGGCAAATTTCAATTTCCGGGTCGTCGAGATCCTGATGATGACGATGCTGCCGATGCTCGCCGTGGCGCTGGCGGTGCCGCCCAAGCGAAGCACTTCGGCGCTCGGGATCTTCATCGGCATCGTCATGGTCGTCGCCTATCACAAGGTGAACCAGTACGGCGTGACCGCCGCCACCCAAGGGCGGATCGACCCGATCGTGGCCTTGTGGGTACCGTTCTTCCTTCTCGCCGCCTTGATCGGATGGATGTACCACGTCATCGCCCACCATCCGGGCGGCCAGCCGATCGCCGCGCTCGAATGGGCGGCGGCGAAGACGGTGCGGCGAATCCGCGCGCTGTTTCCCAAGGCTCGGGCGGCGTGATCAACCTGGAATTCTTCCCGTCGCGCCAGCTCGCGCTCTACACCGTGCGGCTGTACCTGACCCGCAGCCTGGCGGTGCTGGTCGGCCTGGTTCTGGTGCTGATGATGCTCGACCTGCTCGGCGAGTCCGGCAAGATCCTGGCGGTTCCCGGCAACGGCGACGCCGAGCTGTGGCGCTACACGGGCTTGCGAATCCCGTTGCTGATTTCGCGCTTCCTGCCGTTCGCGGTGCTGCTTGGGACGCTGATCGTCTTCGTCGGGCTCAACCAGCACAGCGAAGTGGTGGCGATGAAGGCGGCCGGGATGTCCGCCCACCAGATGCTCGCGCCGCTGATCGTCGCCAGCCTGGGCATCGCCGCGCTGGCCTTCGCCTTCAACGAAACCGTCGTCGTCCGCTCGGCGCGCGCGGTCACCGCCTGGAGCGAAAACGATTACCGGCCGGTCCCGCCGGAAAGCGGCTATCTGAGCAACGTCTGGGTGGTGCGCGGCAACGACCTGATCCGCGCCCGTCACGTCGGCGGCAGAGGCGCAGATTTTCACGCCGAGGGAGTCACCATCTACCAGCGCCAAAGCGGCGCCTTGCAGCGGGTGATCGACGCCGAGCACGCCGAGCCGCAAGACGGGATGTGGCGGCTGCAGAATGTCCGGATCTACGACTCAACGACGGGCTCGGTGACGACGACGCCCGAGATGATCGGCCTCGCCGGGCTCACCCGCGACCAGCTGACCCTGTCGAGGGTCGATCCCGACAACACCAGTTTCTTCGAGCTTCGAAGCAAGATCGGCGAGATGGAGGCGGCGGGCAAACAGACCGAGCAGGCGCGCGCCGGATTGTGGCATAAGGTTTCCGGCCCGCTATCGATCCTGCTGATGCCGCTGCTCGCCGCAGTCGCCGCGTTCGGGCTCGCCCGTTCGGGGCAGGTGCTGCTCCGCGCGACGATCGGAATGGCGCTCGGATTCGCCTATTTCGTCGCCGACAATTTCAGCCTGGCGATGGGCAATGTCGGCGCCTACCCGCCGCTGCTCGCCGCCTGGGCGCCGTTCTTCCTGTTCCTGCTGGTCGGCGAGACCGTACTGATCAGGTCGGAGGAGTAAGCCTAGCCTTTCGAACCGCGCCAGCTGCTGACGGCGAGGCGGGCGACGAGGCCGGACAGGCCGCGGTGGCTGGACTCGTGGTAGATCGAATCCGTCTCGAGCGCAGCGCACAGCCGGCGGTGGGCGGTGCCGAGCGCATGATAGGGCAGGCCGGGAAGCAGGTGGTGAAGCGCATGGTAGCGCAGGCCGACCGGCGCCCACAGCGCCGGCAAGGTGCCCGGCGGAGGCACGTTGACGCTGTCGAGATATTGGGCGGTCACAGTCATCGGCTCGCCGTCATTCTCCCACAGATGCGCGACCAGGGTGCGGACCTGGTTGAGGACCATCACGCCCGCCGCGACCCCAAGGACGATCAG
>CBIHLI010000183.1:0-3531 GCA_966210575.1 uncultured Sphingomonas sp. | reverse complement strand
CGTCATAGCCGTGCATGTCGGGCAGGTTCAGGTCGAGCAGGATGATGTCGTAATCGTACAGCTTGCCGAGATCGAGGCCTTCCTCGCCAAGGTCGGTCGTATAGACATTGAAGCCTTCGGTGCCGAGCATTAGCTCGATGCTCTTGGCGGTCGTCGGCTCGTCTTCGATCAGCAGCACGCGCATTGCTGGCTCCCCCGTTCGCGGCCAAAAGCGTAACTCGCTCTTAACGGCCTTGAAGCGTCCATTAACCATTCGAGGGATGAAGGCAAAAGGTTAATATTGTGTAACAACCTGAAATCCTTTGCTTCGTTGCCGCCAGGCATCACAGTCGAACGCGCCACCAAGGGGGAGGCCGCAAAATCATTCGCTCCGATACGGATCAGATTGCCGATACCGACCTCGCCGAGCGCGTGCTGTTCGTCGATGCCGAAGCGATCGTCATCGACAAGCCTGCCGGCCTGCCGGTCGACACGCCGCGCGCCGGCGGGGACAGCGTCGAGGCGCGGATCGGCGAGTTGAAATTGGGATTCAAGCGGCCGCCGGTGCCGATGCATCGCCTCGACCGCGATACTTCGGGTTGCCTGCTGCTGGCCCGCAACCCGCGCTCCGTAAAGAATTTCTCGCAGGCGTTCGAGCGAGGCGAGGTGGCAAAATCCTATCTCGCCGTCCTCGATGGCATAATCCACGGCGACGAGGGCATTATCGAGCTTCCTTTAGCCAAGGTGTCGACCGCCAGGGGAGGATGGCGAATGGTGGTCGAGGACGCGGGCAAGAGTGCGTCGACGGCCTGGCGCAAGATCGCCTCCGCGGTCGGGCAAACCCTGGTTGAATTCCAGCCGACGACCGGCCGCACCCACCAGATTCGAGTCCACGCCGCCCGCGGCCTGGGCGCCGCGATCGTCGGCGACCCGGTCTATTCGCTCCCCGACGATGCCGAGCTCGGCAGCATGACGCTTCCGGATTCCGGCATGTTGCTCCACGCCACGCGAATCGTCCTCCCGCGGGCATCGAAAAAGCCGATCGACGTCACCGCACCGGTTCCCGACCGGTTCGGCCGCTGGCTGGATTTCCTGTGAAGGCCGACGACGTGAACATCCCCGAAGAGGCGCTGTCGGAGACCTTCCTCGCCGCGACGGGGCCCGGCGGACAGAACGTCAACAAGGTGGCGACCGCCGTCCAGTTGCGGGTCGACATATTCAAGCACGGGCTTGCTCCGGACGTCTACGAGCAGCGGACGGCAAGTGCCGGCAGCCGAATGACCAACGCCGGCGAGCTGCTGATCACCGCCCGCCGTTTCCGCACCCAGGACGCCAACCGCGAGGACGCGCGCCGGCGGCTGGCGGAGTTGATCGCGACCGCCCATATCGTCAAGCCGAAGCGCAGGCCGACTCGCCCTAGCCGGGCGGCCAAGGCGAAGCGGGTCGACGCGAAGAAGCAGCGAAGCGCCGTCAAGCGCGGGCGCGGAAGGGTGGATTTCGACTGATGTACGATTTCAAGATCGATGCCGCGGACAAGACCGCCTTGTATCGCGACCTCGCCGCCGCGCTGGATGCGCTGATTGCCGATGAGCCCGATCCGATCGCCAACATGGCCAACGCGGCGGCGCTGATCTTCGAAAGCCTGCCCGACATCAACTGGGTGGGATTCTACCGCAACATTGGCGGCGAGCTGGTGGTTGGGCCGTTCCAGGGCCGCCCCGCCTGCATTCGGATTCCGTTCGGCTCGGGCGTGTGCGGGACCGCGGCCGCCACCCGCCAGGTGCAGCGGGTCGACGACGTCGACGCTTTTCCGGGCCATATCGCCTGCGATTCCGCTTCGCGCTCGGAGCTGGTCGTGCCGATTGTGGGGTCAGACGGCGAGCTCATCGCCGTCCTCGACCTCGACAGCCCCAGGCCGGCGCGGTTCACCGAGGAGGATGAGGCGGGGTTCGTCGAGCTGTGCGGGCGTCTCGCCAGCGCCATCTAGGCGCCGCTAGAGCGGCTTGCCGGTGATCCGCGAAATCTCGCGCTTCACATGCTCGTTGACGATGTTGGGAAGATGCTCGTCGAGCCAGTCTTTGAGGATCGGCCGAAGCATGTCGCGGACCATGTCCTCGAGTGGGTTCGTCGCCGGAATGGCCGGCACGGTTGCCGCCACGGTCGACAGCTCCTCGAGCGAGTGGCGAGTCGTTTCCGCCGCGGTTTCGTCGAGCAATGGCGGTCCGAGCTCGGTCGGCGGCGCCAGCGGCTCGTCGAGCTCGAGTATGTCCTCGCCATATTCGGCGGCATCGCCTTCGCGCGCCTCCTCGGCCTCGTCGACCGCGGTGCGCAGCTCCTTTTCGTCGGCGATCACCTTTTTGATCGACGCGAGGATGTCTTCCATCGAGGGGTCGCGGCCGGGCGATTGCATGGCTGGATATTCGCTTATTGCGGCGCCGCTGTCACCTAGGGGTTTGATTGTGCGGCGCCGGTAGCGGCTGCGGCTCTTCCGCCGGTGTGACGGTTCGCGTGGAAACGACCCGGTGGCGCGGGTCGCTGGCCCAGTCGCTCCAGTCGCCGGCGACCCGGCGGTAATTGCCGAGCGGATCGTAGAGCGGGCCGCCCTCGAGCCCGAGGTCCTCGGCCTGAGTTTGGCCCATCGCGTTCAACAGCTGGAAGCCGGCGACATAGGCATCTCGGCGCGCCGTCACCAACGTCACCTGCGAGTTGAGCAACTCCTGCTCGGCGTTGAGGACGTCGAGGACGTTGCGGGTGCCGACGCTCTGCTCCGCACGGGTGCCTTCGAGCGCGAGCTCGTTGGCGCTGACCGCGATCTGGCTCGACTCGATCGCTCGTGTCGCCGCCTGATGGCTGGCGAAGGCGGAGCGGGCAGCGGCAACGACGCTGCGCTCGCTGGCGACCACCTGCTCCATCAACTGGCCTTCGATCGCCTGCGCCTGCCGGATCCGCGCCGCCGGCTCGCCGCCCTGGTAGATCGGGATCGTGGCATTCAGGCCGGCGGAAGTCTGGGTGCCGGTGCTTCCGAGCAAACTGTTGTCATCGGCACCGCCCAGCGCATTGACGTACGTGCCGCTGACGCCCGCTGAAATCGTTGGCAGCCGCAAGCCCCTTGCCACCCGGACATCGAAGCCGGCGGCCTCGGCCTGGCGGATGGCCGCATCGAGGTCGGGGTTGTTGACGATCGCGATCCGCACCGCTTCCTCGGCCGTCGTCGGCAGCGGCGGTAGCGGCGGCGGCGGCGCCAGGTCTTCGGGCGGCTCGCCGATCACACGCTTGTAGTTCTCGACGCTCGCCGCCAGCCGTGCGTCGGCGAGCGCCAGACTGGAACGCGCGAGCTCGAGCCGAGCCTCCGATTGGGCGATGTCGGTCCGGGTGACGTCGCCGATCTCGAAGCGGTCCCGGGTCGCCTGGAGATTGGTTCCGAGCACCCGGATGTTGTTCTGGTTCAATTCGACGATCGCCCGGTCGCGGATCACATCCATGTAGGCGGCGACGGCTTCGGTGAAGATGTCGCCTTCAACCGCGTCGAGCAGCGCCCGCCCTCCCTCGACC
>CBIHLI010000182.1:0-3534 GCA_966210575.1 uncultured Sphingomonas sp. | reverse complement strand
CGGCCTCGAATCCTCCTGCGACGACACCGCCGCGGCACTCGTGACCAGCGATCGCCGGATCCTTGCCCAGTCGGTGGTCTCACAGAATGAGGCTCACCGGCCGTTCGGCGGAGTCGTTCCGGAGATCGCCGCTCGCGCGCATGTCCAGATCCTGCCGGACCTGATTCGCCGGGTCCTTCGCGAAGCGAAGGTCGAGATCGACGAGGTCGATGCCATCGCCGCGACCGCCGGCCCGGGCCTGATCGGCGGGGTGATGGTTGCTCTGCTGACGGCCAAGGGACTGGCCATTGCCGCCAACAAGCCGTTGGTGGCGGTCAACCATCTCGAAGGCCACGCGCTCAGCCCGCGGCTGATCGATCCCGACCTCGAGTTTCCGTATCTGCTGCTGCTGGTTTCGGGCGGCCATTGCCAGATCCTCGAAGTGCTCGAAGTGGGGTCGTACCGGCGTCTGGCGACGACCATCGACGACGCCGCCGGCGAGGCGTTCGACAAGGCGGCCAAGCTGCTCGGCCTGCCCTATCCCGGCGGCCCGGGGATCGAGGATCTTGCCAGGTCGGGGAGCCCCGAGGCTGTGCCGCTGCCGCGGCCGCTAGTCGGTTCTCCCGAGCCGCATTTTTCATTCGCCGGGTTGAAGAGCGCGGTCCAGCGAACGGTCGAATCGGGCCGGTATGAGCCGTCCGACGTCGCCGCTAGTTTCCAGCAGGCGATCGTCGATTGCCTGGTCGACCGAACCCGCCTGGCGCTTGAAAGAAGCGATGCCCGGACGCTGGTCGTCGCCGGCGGGGTTGCCGCCAACCAGGCGATCCGCTCGGCTCTCGAAGCGCTTGCGTCCGCTAACGGCCGCAACTTCCGAGTCCCGCCTGCGTGGCTATGCACCGACAATGCGGCGATGATCGCCTGGGCCGGAGCCGAGCGCTTCGAGCGCGGCATGATCGACGATCTCGCCGCCCCGGCGCGGGCGCGCTGGCCGCTTGACCCCGATGCCGAGGCGGTGCGCGGCGCGGGAGTGAAGGCATGACCATTGAGAAGATCGCGGTGATCGGCGGCGGCGCCTGGGGCACCGCGCTGGCGCAGGTCGCGGCGACCGGGGGCCGCGACACCTTGCTGTGGGCGCTCGAGCCCGAGGTCGTCGAAGCGGTCAACAGGGACCACGAGAATCCGGCCTACCTGCCCGGGCTGCCGTTGGACCCGGCGATCCGGGCGACCGGCGACATCGCCGAGCTTGGCGAGACCGATGCCTGGCTGGTGGTCACTCCGGCCCAGCACATGCGCTCGGTGCTCGAGCGCGCGCCGCGCTCGGATATTCCAAAGGTGCTGTGCTCGAAAGGGATCGAGGAAAGCAGCGGCGCGCTTCTCCACCAGGTTGCGTCCGAAGCCTCCCCGGGCGCACCGATCGCCGTTCTTTCCGGCCCGTCCTTCGCCCACGAAGTCGCCGCCGGCCTTCCCACCGCCGTCACCTTGTCGGCCGATGATCCGCAGGTGGCGGAGCGGCTTCGCGACCGGCTGACGCTTCCGACTTTTCGAATCTATCTCAGCGACGACGTCCCCGGCGCCGAGGTCGGCGGCGCCGTCAAGAACGTCCTCGCCATCGCCTGCGGGGTGGTTGAAGGGCGCGGCCTCGGTCAGAACGCGCGCGCTGCTCTGATTGCCCGCGGCTTTGCCGAAATGACCCGCTTCGGGGTCGCGTTCGGCGCGCGCCGCGAAACGCTCGCCGGCCTGTCCGGCCTTGGCGACCTGGTCCTGACCTGCTCGTCGACCAGCTCGCGCAACTATTCGCTCGGGGTCGGGCTCGGCCAGGGACGGTCGTCGGCCGAGCTAATGGCCGATCGCCGAACGGTTGCCGAGGGTGCCTTTACCGCCCCGGTCCTGGCCCGGCTGGCGCGCGAGCGCGGGATCGACATGCAGATTGTCGACGCCGTCGACCGGCTACTCAGGGGGGACAGCGTCGATTCGGTGCTCGAGGGGCTGCTGGCCCGTCCTCTTCGAGCGGAGGGCATCTAGAAATCGATCGCGATGCCCTTCTTCTCCCAATCGCCGTAGCGGGTGGGATCCGGTCTGCATTCCTCGCCCGAGGGCGGCTGGGCCTCGGCAAGCGGCTCCGGCTCCGGCACCGGCGGCGACTTGGACAGGGTCTTGGGCGGATCGAGATGGCCGGGCCGTTTTTTCATCGCCCGAAGATGCCCATTGGCTGAGCGGATGCCAAGGACCGAGGGATTGCCGGCGCGCCGCGCCGCCTTGCAGATGCTCGATTCGATACTTCGCGGCGGGCGCACGCTCGAGGCCGCCGCTCAGGAATCGCGCGGCCTGCCGCCGGCCGACCAGGCGCTGGCCGTCGCCATCGCCGGCGAGGTGCTGCGCCGAGTCCCCGACCTCGACGCGCTCATCGACAGCGCCACCCGGCAGCGGCTGCCCGACGATTCCAAGGCACGCATGGTGCTTCGGATGGCGCTGGCCCAGAAGGTGGCGCTCGACACGCCCGACCATGCGCTGGTCGCAACCGCGCTGCCGCTGGTCGACGGCGGCCCGCGCCGGCTGGTCCACGGAGTCCTCGGCACCCTGCTTCGCCGCGGGGTTGCGAAGATCGACGAGCCGCGGCTTCAGGCCGAGGTCGAGCAGCGTTGGGCCGCGGCTTGGGGCGAGCCGGCGGTTGAAGCAGCGCGCCGGTTGATCGCCGCCCGCCCGCCGCTCGACCTGACCTTCAAGTCGGAGCAAGCGGCCCAGGCGTTCGCCCTCGAGAATCGCGGTGTCTCGCTCGCTCCGCGCCATGTTCGCCTGCGCGATGCCGGCGCGGTTCCGTCGCTGCCGGGCTTCGGCTCCGGCGATTGGTGGGTCCAGGATCTCGCCGCGTCGATTCCGGCGCGGTTGATCCCGCCCGACTCGTCTGATGCGCTCGACCTGTGTTCGGCGCCAGGCGGCAAGGCGATGCAAATGGCCGCGGCCGGCCAGCAGGTGGTCGCGCTCGACGCCTCGAAGCAACGGCTCGAACGGCTGTCGGAGAACCTTCAGCGGACCGGACTTTCGGCCGAGCTGGTTCGCGCCGATGCGCTGCTGTGGCCCGCCAGCCGCGAGTATGACGCCGTCCTCCTCGACGCGCCCTGCTCGGCGACGGGCACCTTCCGCCGCCATCCCGAGGTCCTCTACCGGGCGCGGCCGCCGATTCTTGCCGAGGCGGCCGAGCTCCAGGCCAGGCTACTGGCGCGGGCCGCGCATTGGGTGCGGCCGGGCGGGACGCTGGTTTATTCGGTCTGCTCGCTCGAGCCGGAGGAAGGTGAGGCGATCGTCGGCGCATTTCTCGATTCGCTTGCGCATTTCAAAATCGCGCCACCCGAACCGGATGAGCTACCCGGCTGGCTGCAGCCGACGGCGGACGGCTTCGTCCGGATCCTGCCGGGGCTGCTCGAGGACCAGGGCGGGCTCGACGGCTTCTTTGCCGCCCGCCTTGTCCGCTCCGCCTAATCCAGTCTAATCGGCGCGGGTGGCCCGCCCGCTGATCGCCCCGTCCATCCTCTCGGCCGACTTCGCCCGGCTCGGCGA
>CBIHLI010000181.1:0-3566 GCA_966210575.1 uncultured Sphingomonas sp. | reverse complement strand
AGCCCGGACAGCCTGCCGCTGTCGAACAGATAGAAGCTGGCGTAGCCATCGGCACCGGGAGCGTCGATCGGCAAATGGATCGCCCGCAGCGGCCGCCCAATCTCGCCTTCGGAGATTAGTCGGAATTGCCCCTCCTCGGCTTGCTCGACCAGGTCGGGGAGCCGCAGCGACTCCGCCAATTCGACCCCCGCCAGCGCGCGGGCGGCGAACAACGAGTTCCATGACAGCAGCTTGCCTTCGGAATCGACCAGCGCCGCGAGCAGGCCGGCAGCCGCCAACGTATCGCCGGCCTTGCCGCGCATCCGGCTGGCCGTGGCGGCGACTGGGTCGCCCGGCGCCGGACGCAGGAAACGCCAAAGCAGCAGGTCGTTACGCGCGCCGACCCGCTCGACCTCGAGCGCGAAGCCGCCGGCCTTGGTCTCGATACCGGTCGCGCAGCCACCGCCGTCGCGCCATGCCATCGATCGCGCCGCGGCCAACGCCTGGCGCGATTCGGAATCGACCGGCAGCTTGTCCGGCCGCCGCCCGTGGAAGCGCTCGCGATAAACGGCGTTGGCTGCGAGCAGGCCGCCGTCTGAGTCAGTCAGCGCCGCCGCATCCCCCGTCAGCGCCAACATCGCCCCGACCAGCGAGAAATCGGGTGCCGCAACCAACCGCTCGAGGGCCGGCGCTTCGGGCCGTCGCCGGCGGTCGAGGAAAATTGCCGCCGGTGGGCCGATCACGGCCAGCCCCAGGAACAGCAGCGCCGCTGATTGCGCCCCGGCCATCCACAGGAGTCCCGCTCCGGTCAGCGCTCCGGCGGCGACGATTGCCGGAACGAGCCAGCGCGACGTGCCGTCGAGCGGCCGCGAATCGAGGAGCGGGAGCTCCTGCTGGAGCATGGCCTAGAGGACGCCCTTCACCAGATGCGAACCCGCTGCTCGGGGGGCAGGTACAGCTTCTGCCCCGCCTGCACGCTGAACGCCGGATACCAGGGGTCGAGGTTTCGGACGATGTCAGCCCGCTGTGGCGACGGCGAATGCGGATCGGTGAGCAAGCGCTGCAGCAGGTTCGCCTCGCGGTAATTGCGGCGCCAGACCTGCGCCCAGCCGAGGTAGAAGCGCGCGTCGCCGGTGAGTCCGTCGATCACCGGCGCCTCAGCGCCACCGAGCGAGGCAATGTAGGCGTCGTGCGCTACGGTGAGGCCGGCGAGGTCGGCGACGTTCTCGCCCATCGTCAGCTTTCCGTTCACGTGATGCCCGGGAAGCGGCTCGTACGAATTGTACTGCTGCTCAAGCAAATCGAGGCGGGCCGTGAACGCCTTGGTATCACCCGGGGTCCACCAGTCGATCAGCTTGCCCGTCGAATCATATTTCGCGCCCTGATCGTCGAAGTGATGGCTAAGCTCGTGCCCGATGACCGCGCCGATTCCACCGTAGTTGACCGCAGCATCCGCGTGGGGATCGAAGAACGGCGGCTGCAGGATTGCCGCCGGAAAGACGATCTCCACCATTCCGAAATTGGCATAGGCGTTGACCGTCATCGGGGTCATTCCCCACTCCCAGCGGTAGATCGGCTGGCCAAGCTTGCCGAGCTGATAGGCATGCTCAAAGCGCGCCGAGCGCATGGCATTGCCGATAAGGTCATCGCGCTCGATCACGAGTCCGCTCATGTCGCGCCAGCGGTCGGGATAGCCGATCTTCGGGGTGAAAGCGGCGAGCTTTGCATGGGCCTTCGCCTACGTTTCCGGCGCCATCCACTCGAGCTTGTCGATGCGCTGGTCCATCGCAGCGAGGATGTTTTTCCCCAGTTGGTCGGCGGCAGCCTTGGTTTCCGGCGGGAAATATTGGGTGACGTAAAGCTGGCTCACCTCATCGCCGAGCGCAGTGACGGTGAAGTCGACGCCGCGCTTCCACCGCGCTTCCTGCTCCGGAGTTCCGTTCAGCGCCTGCCCGTAGAAGCTGAAGGTTTCCGTATCGAAGGCAGACGGAAGATAGGCCGAATAACCGTCGAGCGACCGCACCAGCATCTGGTCTTTGAGGACGGCGAGCGGAGTCTTGGCGATCAGCGAGGCAGTACCGGTAATCGCGCTGGGCTGGGCGACGACCAGACTATCGACCTTCGCGCCACTATCGCTGAGATAGGCGCTGAAATCGAACCCCGGCGCCTTGCTCTCGAGCTCGGCGATTGTCATTTTGTTGTAGGTTTTGGTGGCGTCGCGGCTGTCTGTCTTGGTCCAGTGGACCTTTGCGACCTTCGTCTCGAAATCCAGTATCGCCGTGGCCCGAGCAGCGGCATTCTTTTCACCGGCAAGGGTCAGCAAGTTCGTTAGGTGCTGGAGATATTTGGCTTTCGTCTCGGCAAGTTTCGCGTCGGTCGACAAATAATAGTCCCGATCCGGCATTCCGATGCCGTCTTGGGCCATGAAAACGATATAGTTTTCGGGCGATTTGTCGTCCTGACCAACGAACATTCCGAAGGGGTCGGAGATTCCGAGCATGTCAGCCTCGGCGTAAAGCGCCGGAAGCTGCGACTTGGACGAGACTCCACGGACTTTGGTTAGCCATGGCTCGAATGGTGCGAGGCCCTTTGTCTCGAGCGCGGCGGTGTCCATGAAACTCGCGAAGACCGCTCCGATCTTACTGTTGGGGTCCTTTGCCTGCTGTTCGATCAGTCCGCGAGTGCGCTCCCGCGACAAGTCGTCGAGCAGGGTGAACATGCCGTAATTCGACTTGTCGGCGGGAATCGGCGTGTTCTTCGCCCAGGTGCCGTTGGCGTATTGGTAGAAATTGTCGCCTGGCGCGACCGTCGTGTCCATTCCGGCCGTGTCGAAGCCGAACGTGCCGATTTGCGGCTTCGGCGCGGGAGCAACCGGCGGCGGGGCTTCGGCGGCTTCGACCGGCGGCGGCGGAATATTGGCGCTTTGGGTGGCGCAGCCGCCGAGAATGGTGCCGGCGGCAAGAACGATGAGCAATGTACGCATGGACCGATGTCTCCCCACTACATGTCCGCATCTATAGGAGCGCGCGAGGAAGGCCGTCAAAGCCGCCCCGACGAAACGGCGCACCCGGCCGCAGAAGAAAGATTCAGGCGGTTTTGCGCAGCAGGCGCTGCTGCTCGCGCTTCCAGTCGCGTTCTTTCACCGTCTCGCGCTTGTCGTGCGCTTTCTTGCCGCGGGCCAGCGCCAGCTCGACCTTCGCCCGGCCGCGACCGTTGAAATAGAGCGACAGCGGCACCAGGGTCAGCCCCTGGCGGGTGACGGCGCCGTGGAGTTTGGCGATCTCGCGCTTGTTCAACAGCAATTTGCGCTTCCGCCGCGGCTCGTGGTTCATCCGGTTGCCGTGGCTGTATTCGGGGATGTGGCTGTTGATCAGCCAGATCTCCTCGCCTTCGAACGTTGCGTAGCTCTCGGCGATCGAACCCTCGCCCTGGCGGATCGACTTCACCTCGGTCCCGGTCAGCGCGATGCCGGCCTCGAACTTGTCCTCGATGAAATAATCGTATCGCGCCCGCCGGTTCTCGGCGACGACCTTCTGCTTGTCGAACGGTGGCGGGAGGGGCTTGGCCATGGGATGCGGCAGGTACGG
>CBIHLI010000180.1:0-3570 GCA_966210575.1 uncultured Sphingomonas sp. | reverse complement strand
TGCGACGCCTTGCTGGTCCCGGCCGAATCGACCGCCGCCGTGCTTCGCGCGCAGAGGATGAACCGCTTCATCTATATCTGGACACGAGGCGTCGACCGCCAGCAGTTCAACCCCGATCGCCGCGACATGGCCTGGCGCCGGAGCATCGGCATTGCCGATGACGAGCTGGTCGTGATGTTCCTCGGCCGGCTGGTGCTTGAAAAAGGCCTCGACGTGTTTGCCGCCGCGGTCGATGCGCTGCACGAGCGTGGGATCCCGCACCACGCGCTGGTCATCGGCGAGGGCCCGGCGCGTGAATGGTTCGAGAAAGCGATGCCGACCGGAATCTTCCTCGGCCAGCAGATCGGCAACGATCTCGCCCGGGCGGTCGCCAGCTCAGACGTGTTCCTCAACCCCTCGATCACCGAGGCATTCGGCAACGTAACGCTGGAGTCGATGGCCTGTGCATTGCCGGTGGTCGCGGCCGTCGCGACCGGCGCCACCACTTTGGTTCGCGAGGGGCAGACGGGCACGCTGGTCGAGCCCGGCGACATCGACGGCTTTGCCGACGCGCTCGAAGCTTATGCCCGCGATCCGGACCTGCGGCGGCGGCACGGCGAGGCGGGCCTCGCTTATGCCGCCACCCAGGATTGGGACGAAATCAACTCGGTCGTCGCCGATGTCTACATCCGCGCCATCGAGCGGCGCGAGCGCATGGCTCGGATGATGGGCCGCTAGGCTATTTTACCCGCTCGATCCGCTGCGCCGCCTCATCGAGGATCGACGCGATCTCGTGCATCAGCTCCTCGTTGATGCCTTCGCGGCTGATCCGGTGGCTGAGCGCGTTCATCAGGTTGCCGACGGCGCGGCCGATCGCCGGCGCGCTTCCGCTTCGGCGGCTCGAGCCGTGGCCCTCGAGCTTTTCGATCAGCTCGTCGACCTCCTCTGAATTTTCGTCGAGATGGGCGCGGCCTTCGTCGGTCGCCTCGAATACCTTCTTGCTGTCTTTCGACTTCTGTTCGCGGATCAGGCCCATGTCCTCGAGCATGGTCAGAGTCGGATAGACGACGCCCGGGCTCGGCGCATATTCGCCGCCGGTCATGTCCTCGATCGCCTTGATCAACTGGTAGCCGTGCCTCGGCTCGTCGGCGATCAGCTTCAGCAACACCAGCCGAAGCTCGCCGCCCTCGAACATGCGCTTGCGGTCGCGTCGGCGATGCCCGCCCCAGCCGCCCGGCCCGTCGCCGAAGTCGATGTGGAACCCGCCCGGCCCGAAACTGAAGCCGCGTCCGCGCCCTGCCCAGCGGCTCTCGCCGCAACCATGATGTCGCATCTTATTCTCCTTCCGATAGGTCTAAGATATATCGTAGATGCATCGTTGACAAGGAAGGCTGTGCAACTTTTCGAGGGCCGGCTTATTGCGGCGCCATGGTCGACCTGTTCGCCGACGAACCGCCTCCCGCCGCTCCGCCCGGCGAGCCTGCGGCCGATGCGCCGCTCGCCGACCGGCTGCGACCGCAAAGCCTCGGCGAGGTGGTCGGCCAGGAGCATCTGACCGGGCCCGACGGCGCGATCGGCCGGATGGTTGCAGCCGGGAAACTGTCGTCGCTGATCCTGTGGGGACCGCCCGGCACCGGCAAGACCAGCATCGCCCGGCTGCTCGCCGACGCGGTCGGGCTTCGGTTCGTCGCTCTGTCGGCGGTGTTCTCGGGGGTCGCCGATTTGAAGAAGGTGTTCGCTGAGGCGCGAATGGCGACCAAGGCCGGCCAGCGCACCTTGCTATTCGTTGACGAAATCCACCGCTTCAATCGCGCCCAGCAGGACGGCTTCCTGCCCTATGTCGAGGACGGAACGGTCACCCTGGTCGGAGCCACAACCGAAAATCCCAGCTTCGAATTGAACGCGGCCCTGCTGTCGCGCTGCCAGGTTCTGATCCTCCACCGGCTCGACCATGACGCCTTGTGTAAGCTGCTCGACCGCGCCGAAGCGCTGGAAGGGCGGCCGTTGCCGCTGACTCCTGAAGCGCGCGAAGCTTTGGTCGCGAGCGCCGACGGCGACGGGCGCTTCGTCCTCAATCAGGCCGAAACGCTGTTCGACGTGCAGATCGACGAGCCTCTCGACCCGGGCGGGCTGGCGTCGTTTCTTCAGCGCCGCGTCGCGGTCTACGACAAGGACCGCGAGGGGCATTACAATCTCATCTCGGCGCTTCACAAAAGCCTTCGCGGGTCGGACCCGCAGGCGGCGCTCTACTATCTCGCCCGGATGCTCGTCGCCGGCGAGGAGCCGCTGTACGTGATCCGCCGGCTGACCCGCTTCGCTTCCGAGGACATCGGCCTCGCCGATCCGCAGGCGCTGGTGCAGTGCCTTGCCGCCAAGGATGCGTACGACTTCCTCGGCTCCCCCGAAGGCGAGTTGGCGATTGTCCAGGCATGTCTCTATTGCGCGGTCGCGCCCAAATCGAACGCCGCTTACGCCGCCCAGAAATCCGCCTGGCGAGCGGCCAGGGACACCGGCTCGCTGATGCCGCCGGCGCATATCCTCAATGCTCCGACCAAGCTGATGAAGGACATCGGCTACGGCAAAGACTACGCCTACGACCATGAGGCCGAAGAGGCATTCTCGGGCGCCGATTACTGGCCGGAAGAAATGGAGCCGCAGCTTTTTTACAAGCCGTCGGAGCGCGGCTTCGAGGCGCGCGTTCGGGAACGGCTGGACTATTGGCAGGAGCGGCGCAAGGCGCTGCAGTCGGAACACAAGCAGGGGAGCTGAAGCGGATGTACGACATGGATCGAGCCGGCGCCTATTGGCAGGACCAGTTGATTTTCTGGGGCCCCAAAGTCCTCATCGCCTTGCTGATCCTGCTGGCGACGTGGATCGTCGCCCGGATCGTCAAATGGGCGATGCAGAAAGCGATCGCGGGGACGCCCGCACTTCAGAAGCATACGCCCGGCAACCAACAGGAAACCATCGGCCAGCAGATTGGCACGATCGCGAAGCTGATCATTTGGCTGGTCGGAATCATGGCGGCGCTGACTTATCTCGGCATTGGCGAGATCCTCAAACCGGTCAACGAGCTGACTCTAGGCATTTTCGAGTTCCTGCCGCGGCTGATCGGCGCCGGCCTGATCTTCTTTATCGGCCTGATCCTCGCCCGGATCGTCAGGCGGCTGGTCGAAACACTGCTCGTCGCCGCCAATGTTGACGGTTTGCTGGCGAGAGTTGGGCTTGGCGATACTGCTGGCACGATTCGCACCGATCCCGAAGCGGTGCCGCCAGGCGCCGCGCCCGGCGCCACCCGGGCCTCCATCGCCCGCGCCGTCGCCGTGTTCTTCTATGCGCTCATCATTATCCTGTTTTCGATCGCCGCTCTTCAGGTGCTCAACATCGAGGCCATATCCGGTCCGGCAATCAGGATGCTGAACCAGATCGGCGACGCCATTCCGCATGTCCTGGCCGCCGCTCTTTGGATCGGCATCGCCCTGCTCGCGGCGCGGTTCGTGAAGACGATCATCGAGGCTATCCTTCCGCCGACAGGCTTCGACAATGCGGTTCGCTCGATTGGCGTACTTCCGGCGGCCAGCAATCCGTCAC
>CBIHLI010000179.1:0-3578 GCA_966210575.1 uncultured Sphingomonas sp. | reverse complement strand
CGGCAAGCCGCTCGGCTTCGGGTTGCAGACCGCCGAGAAGATTTTCCAGAGCTATCATTTCGCCGTCCGCAACCGCGGCGGCCACAGCTCGCGCCCCAGGCCCGACAATGCGATTTATGAGCTCGCAGCGGCACTGAAGCGGCTGGAGGCGCACCGTTTCCAGCCGATGCTCAACGAGACCACGCGCGCCTATTTCACCGAGCGCGCCAAGCAAGAGGGCGCAAGCGCGCTCGGCAATGCGATGCGCGCCTGGCTGGCCAATCCGAACGACGGCGCCGCCGCCGATGCGATCGAAGCCAATGAGCTGGAAACCGGAACCACCCGAACCCGCTGCGTCGCGACCATGCTCGACGGCGGCCATGCCGAAAATGCACTTCCGCAGCTCGCCCGGGCGACCGTCAATTGCCGGATCATGCCCGGAATCGATCCCAAGACGATCGAAGCGGAGTTGAAGAGCGTTGCCGGCCAGGGGGTCGAGATCACGCCGTTTCCCGACCAGGGGCGGATCACCCCAGCCTCGCCTCTACGGCCGGATGTCGTCCAGGCCTATACCAATGCCGTGCGCGCGATTCACGGACCGGCGATGCCGATCATCCCGCAAATGTCGACCGGCGCGACCGACGGATCGTGGTTCCGGGCCGCCGGAACGCCGGTCTATGGGGTCGAGGGCGCCTGGGGCATCTCGCCCGACGACGAGCGTGCCCACGGCCTCGACGAGCGGCTCCCGGTCCGAGCCATGTACGACGACGTCCTGCACTGGGAGATGATGCTTCGCGAGCTCGCCGGCGGCCGCTGAACCGATCACTACCGACCCACCAATACAGGGACGCACTCATGCCACTTAGACGCTTCCTTTCCTCCGTCGTCGCGGCCGCCACGCTTGCTGGTGGGGCGTCGATCGCAATCGCACAGGCGCCGATCGTCCAACCGGGTGCTCCGGGGCAGCCCGCTCGAGCGCTGACCGCCAGCGAGGCAATCAAACTTGCGAACACCGCTTATTCGCCGGCCGACGTCGCCTTCATGCAGAACATGATCGTCCACCACGCCCAGGCGGTGGAAATGGCGGCGCTGGTGAAAAGCCGCACCAACAACGATGCGATCCTGAAGACCGCCGATCGCATAGACGCGGGCCAGAAGGACGAGATGAAGTTCATGCGCGAGTGGCTGAAATCCCGCAATGAGGAAGCGGCAGTGGTTGGCATGGGCCATGCACACCACGCGATGGCCGGCATGGCGACCCCTCAGCAGATGGCCGCGCTCGCGGCCGCCAGCGGCACCGCGTTCGACCGTATGTTCCTCCAGCTGATGATCGACCACCACGAAGGGGCGCTGGACATGGTCGATGAGCTGAAGGCCCAGCCGGGAAGCGCCTACGACCCGGTGATGTTCGAATTCACCAATGATGTCGTGTCGGACCAAAAAGCGGAGATCGAGCGTATGAATGCCGTTCTCTCGGGCCTGTCCCAGGACCCGCGAGCGACGTTGAAGCCGGGCCTGACCGATGCCGGCCAGGCGATATCCAACCTGCGCCTCGTGGCATCGCTGGCCAAGCCGCCGGGGTTCTTCGATCCCGCAAATCCCGCGCAGCTTCAACCGCTCAAGCCCAAGGAGGAGGGCGCCGAGAAGGAGCCGCGCAAGGCCGGCGAGGAAGCCAAGCCCGAATTCACCGAGCGTGGATCGCTGCTGAGCTTCGCCAATACCGACATGGCCTTTTCCGGCGATCTGTTAGTGGCGGGCAGCTATCACGGGTTCAACGCCTATCGCCTCGGCCCGGACGGCGTGCCGACGCTGGTCAGCTCGATCGTCTGTCCCGGCGGACAGGGGGACGTGTCCATCGTCGGCAAGCTCTTGATCATGAGCGTCCAGGACAAGCGGGCGCGGGTCGACTGCGGACTTCAGGGCGTGACCGAGGAGAACAGCCCGGAGCGGTTTCGCGGCATCCGGATTTTCGATATTTCGGACATCACCCGCCCGCGCCAGGTCGGGCAGGTCCAGACGTGCCGAGGCAGCCACACGCATTCGGTGGTTAGCGCGGATGCTCGTCGGATCGTCGTCTATAACTCCGGCACCAGCTACGTGCGCAAGGCCGATGAACTTCCGGGCTGCTTCGAAAGCGCCGGTGACGAGACGGCGCTGTTCAGCATCGATGTCATCGAAATACCGGTGGCTAATCCCGCGGCTGCGAGGATCATCGATCGTCCGCGGATTTTCGCCAGCGACGGCAAGATCGCCGGCTTGTGGCGGGGAGGCGACCACGGCGACGGCACGCAGCAGACCAGCCAGACGAACCAGTGCCACGACATTACCGTCTTCCCGGCAAAGAAGATCGCTGCCGGGGCATGTTCGGGCAACGGCATCATCCTCGACATTTCCGATCCGCTCAAGCCGCGCCGAATCGATGATGTGACCGACAAGGGTTTTGCCTACTGGCACTCGGCGACCTTCAACAATGACGGCACAAAGGTGCTGTTCACCGATGAGTGGGGTGGCGGCTCCAGGCCGCGTTGCCAGGCCGGCGATCCTACCAACTGGGGCGCCAACGCAATCTACGAGATCGTCGACGGCAAGCTGCAATTCCGAAGCAACTACAAGCTGTCGGCACCGCAGACCCACACGGAGAATTGCGTCGCCCACAACGGCTCGATCATTCCCGTCCCCGGGCGCGATATCTTCGTCCAGGCCTGGTATCAGGGCGGCATCAGCGTGATCGACTTCACCGATGCCTCGAACCCGGTCGAGATTGCCTATTTCGACCGCGGACCGGTCGATAAGGACCAGCTCATCACCGGTGGTCACTGGTCGGCCTATTGGTACAAGGGGCGTATCTACGCGACCGAGATCACCCGCGGCATCGACGTGTTGGCGATGAAATCGAGCCAATATCTGACTGCTGAAGAGATCGCGGCTGCAGAGGCGGCCGAATATCCGGGCGACGTGTTCAATCCGCAGACACAGACACAGGCAATCTGGCCGAACGCCAGCGGCGCTCGATAGCCGACTGACAAAGAAAAGGCCCGGCGGAACGATCCGCCGGGCCTTCTTTTTTCCGAGCGTTGGGCGGGCTTTTTAGAAGTCCATGCCGCCCATGCCGCCCATTCCGCCGCCGCCCATCGGCATCGCCGGCTTGTCCTCGGGCAGCTCGCTCACCGCCGCTTCGGTGGTGATGAGCAGGCCGGCGACCGAGGCCGCGTTCTGCAGCGCGGTGCGGACCACCTTGGTCGGGTCGATCACGCCGGCGGTGACCAGGTTCTCATACACGTCGGTCGACGCGTTGAAGCCGAACGAGGTGTCGCTCTGATCGAGCAGCTTGCCTCGACGGCTGCGCGGGTTGCGTGCAGCGCGTCGTCGACGCGGTCCTTGCGCTCCTTCACTTCGACTTCCGAAGCGCCACCGACCTTGATCACGGCAACGCCGCCGGCCAGCTTCGCGAGACGCTCCTGGAGCTTCTCGCGGTCATAGTCCGAAGTCGTGACTTCGATCTGCTGACGGATCGCGTCGGTGCGGCCCTTGATCGCATCGGCTTCTCCCGCACCGTCGACGATGGTGGTGTTGTCCTTGTCGATCGAGACGCGCTTGGC
>CBIHLI010000178.1:0-3586 GCA_966210575.1 uncultured Sphingomonas sp. | reverse complement strand
AAGAATGCGATCGATGTCGGCTCGCGACCCTACGGACAGAGCGTGTTCGACCAGAAGCCGGCGGCGATCGTCACCGCCTCGCCCGGGTCGGTCGGCGGGTTCGGCTCCAACCACCAGATCCGCCAGGCGGCGGTGTTCCTCAACATGCCGGTGATGCAGCAGCCCGAGGCCTATCTCGGCCATGTCAGCGGCGACAGCTTCGATGCCGACGGCTGCCTCAAGGAAGGGCCGCTCAAGGAGATCGTCATCAAGCTCGCCTGCGCTTTCCACGACTGGGTGGAGATGATCCTGCGCGCCCGCGAGCTGCTGCTCCACGACGCCGCGAAAGAGGCGAAAGAGGCTCAGCCCGCCTAGAGCTTCGGAAGCGTCACCCCCTGCTGCCCCATATATTTGCCGGCGCGGTCGGCGTAGCTGACTTCGCACGGCTCGTTGCCCTGGAGGAACAGGAACTGGCAGGCGCCTTCGTTGGCATAGACCTTGGCCGGAAGCGGCGTCGTGTTCGAGAACTCGAGCGTCACATGGCCTTCCCAACCGGGCTCAAGCGGCGTCACATTCACAATTATCCCGCAGCGCGCATAGGTCGACTTGCCGAGGCAGATCACCATCACGTCGCGCGGCACCCGGAAATATTCGACCGTGCTCGCCAGCGCGAAGCTGTTGGGCGGGATGATGCAGACGTCGGTCGTCCGGTCGACGAAACTGTTGGCCGCGAAATCCTTCGGGTCGACGGTCGCCGAATCGACGTTGGTGAAGATCTTGAAGTGGTTGGAGACCCGCGCGTCGTATCCATAGGACGATAGGCCGTAGCTGATGCAGCCTTCGCGCCGCTGCGCCTCGACGAACGGCTCGATCATCTTGTGGTTCTGGGCCTGCTCGCGAATCCAGCGGTCGGAAAGAATGGGCATGAGAGTTGCGTAACCGGCGCATCGGCCGCCTTCAATTTTGGCCTGCATTATTTCTGTGGATGAGCCCGTCGGCCCGGCGGGGGAGGATTCACATTCTATCCACAGCCGCGCGCAGCTGTGCTACTTTCGTTCTCGTTGGAAAGTCGCCGGTGGGGCGTAGACCTTAAGCCATGGCAGAAATCGTTCGAATCGCCGACCCGGCGCAGCCGGTCGCAACCCCTTCGCTCCCCGCCAATATCGAGGCGGAGGCGGCGCTGCTCGGCGCCATGATGCTCGACAACCGGTTGGTCGAGGACATCGGCCTGAAATTGAAGCCGCACCATTTCCACGAAGCGGTGCACGGCCGCATCTACGAAGCGATCCTCAAGCTCACCGACAAGAACATGGTCGCCAATCCGGTCACTCTGCGGCCGATGTTCGAGGCCGACGAGGCGATGAAGGAGATCGGCGGCGCCGGCTATCTCGCCACCCTGACCGGCTCGGGCGCGGCGCTGATCGCGGCCAAGGACTTCGCCCAGCAGGTCTATGACCTGGCGCTTCTTCGGGCGCTGATCGGGGTCGGCCGCGACCTTGTCGAAAGCGCGCTCGACACCAGCGAGGAAGTCGCTCCGCTCGAGCAGATCGAGCGGGCCGAAACCGAGCTCTACAAGGTCGCCGAGGAAGGCGGTGCCGAGGGCAAGGCGCAGTCGTTCGCCGAGGCCACCAAGGAAGCGCTGAGGACCGCCGAGAAAGCGCTCAACAGCGGCGGCCATCTGTCCGGAATTACCACCGGCCTCGAAGGGCTCAACGGCAAGATCGGCGGGCTGCACAACAGCGACCTGCTGATCGTCGCCGGCCGTCCCGGAATGGGCAAGACCTCGCTCGCGACCAACATCGCCTTCGCCGCCGCCGAGCGGTTCGTTCGCGACACGATCGACGACGGCATCGAGCCCGAGAAATCGGCCGGCGCGGCGGTCGGCTTCTTCAGCCTCGAAATGTCGGCCGACCAGCTGGCGACCAGGATCCTCGCCGAACAGTCGGGGATCAGCTCCGAGAATTTGCGCATGGGCAAGATCAGCAAGCAGGAGTTCCGCGAGCTCGCCCGGGCCGCCGCGAAGCTCGAAAACTTGCCGCTGTACATCGATGACACGCCGGGGCTGACCATCGCCGCGCTTCGCGCCCGCGCCCGGCGGCTCAAGCGGCAGAAGGGCATCGGCCTGGTCGTGGTCGATTATCTCCAGCTACTTCAGGGCACCGGCAGGAACTCCAACGAGAACCGGGTCAACGAAATTTCAGAGATCAGCCGTGGACTCAAGACCCTGGCCAAGGAGCTCGACCTGCCGGTGCTTGCGCTGTCGCAGCTCAGCCGCGCCGTCGAGCAGCGCGAGGACAAACGGCCGCAGCTGTCCGACCTCAGGGAATCGGGATCGATCGAGCAGGACGCCGACATCGTCATGTTCGTCTATCGTGAGGAATATTACGCCGCCTCGCGCGAGCCCAAGCGGCCGGGACCGGACGACGACGTCAAGGTCCACGAAGCCCATGAGGAATGGGCGCAGGAGATGGGCCGGGTGTACGGCACCGCCGAGCTGATCGTCGCCAAGCAGCGCCACGGCGCCACCGGCAAGGTGCGGATGAAGTTCGACAGCCGGGTCACCAAGTTCAGCGACGCCGCCGACGACGCTTACCTTCCCGAGGCGCGCGGCTAGGCCGGTTTGCCAATCTCGGGCGATGCAATAAGGGGGCGGCACCGCAACCGGAGCACCGCCAATGGCCGAGCAATATGACGTGGTCGTTCTTGGGTCGGGACCCGGCGGCTATGTCGCCGCGATCCGCGCCGCCCAGCTGGGGCTTAAGACCGCGATCGTCGAACGCGAGGCCTTGGGCGGCATTTGGCTCAACTGGGGCTGCATCCCGACCAAGGCGCTGCTGCGCTCGGCCGAGGTGTTCCACCAGATCAAGCATGCCGAGGCCTACGGGCTGTCGGCCGGCAAGCCGGGGTTCGACCTCAACAAGGTCGTGCAGCGCAGCCGTTCGGTCGCCAAGCAGCTCAACCAGGGCGTCACCCACCTGATGAAGAAGAACAAGATCGCCGTCGTCATGGGCGAGGGGGAGCTGACCGGCAAAGGCAAGCTGACCGTCGCGGCCGAAGGCAAGACGACCGAGCTCCAGTACAAGCATCTCATTGTCGCCACCGGCGCCCGCGCCCGCGAGCTTCCGTTCGCCAGGTCCGACGGCAAGCGCATCTGGACCTACCGCCACGCGATGACCCCGCCGGAAATGCCGAGCGAGTTGCTGGTGATCGGCTCGGGCGCAATCGGCATCGAGTTCGCCAGCTTCTACGCCGACCTCGGCGCCAAGGTGACGGTGGTCGAGATGCTCGACCGAGTCGTCCCGGTCGAGGATGCGGAGGTATCGGACGCGCTGGCCAAGTCGCTGACCAAGCAGGGACTGGCGATCCATACCCGCGCCGGCGTCGAGAGCCTCAAGGCCGACGCCAAGGGTGTCTCGGCCAAGATCAAGACGGCCGATGGCAAGACCTCCGAGCAGCAGTTCAGCCATGCGATCGTCGCGGTCGGGATCGTCCCCAACACCGAGGGCATCGGCCTCGACACATTGGGCGTGCAGATGGCCAAGGGGCATATCACTACCGACGAGCTTTGCCGCACCAGCGTGCCGGGAATCTGGGCGATCGGCGACGT
>CBIHLI010000177.1:0-3586 GCA_966210575.1 uncultured Sphingomonas sp. | reverse complement strand
GGGGCGGCGGGGGCGGGATTTTCGGAAGCGAGATGTCGAACGTCTCGAGCCGGTCGACGGCCCTGGTGACGATCTCGACGTTGAGGCCGGTGACGATAATCGTGCCGAGGACGAGATGGATCGCTAGGACGGCGGATATTGCCTTCCAGCGGTCGCTTCGGTCTTCGTATCGATAGGCCATCGGTCCGTGCGGCAAACGCTTCGGCAGGGCAAAAGTCTTCGCCGATCGGCCAGTCAGCGGGTCACAAAAAAGGGCCACCCGCTTGGGGTGGCCCGATTGGGTGGAAGCGAGCGAGTCCTTAGTGCTGTTGGCCGCGCCCCTTCCGGTTCTGCTGCTGGAATTGCTTTCTCGAGCCGCCGCTGTCGGGCTGCCTCTGCTGCCCCATCTGCTGCGATTGCTGCCTGGACGGGTGCATTTGCTGCGACTGCTGACCGCCCCAGTCACTGCCCGGTTGGTTCGTCTGCTTGTTCTTGTTCCTGTTGGCCATTTTCTCCTCCTTCTCGAAATCGCGACACGCGGTCGGGCGAGTCGTTCGGGGACGGATGAGGAACGGTTCCGGCCGCTCCCCTGTTTCGACTTTTCGGGCGGCCTGCACTTCTCAAGCGATTAGCCGTGCGGGCGCCGCACAAGCTGACGGAGTCGCGAGCGACGTGACCTACTGCCTTGGAATGTTGCTGGAATCCGGACTGGTGCTGATGGCCGACACCCGCACCAACGCCGGCGTCGACGATTTCTCGAGCGCGCGGAAGCTCCATCTCCTGACGAAAGGGCCCGATCGGCAGATCTACGCGGCGACCGCCGGCAGCCTGTCGGTCAGCCAATCGGTTATCGGCCTGCTCCAGGAGGAGCAGCTGGCTAGCGAGACCGGCGACGACAGCCGCCGGCTATCGGAAGCCCCGACCATGTTCCGGGCCGCCCAGATCGTCGGCGAAGCCGTGGCCAAGATCGGCGAGACCATCGGCGCGGCGCTGGCGCGCGAGAATATCGACCACAATGTCGAGCTGCTGCTGGGCGGACGAGTCGCCGACGGCCGGCTGCGGCTGTTCCTGATCTATTCGATCGGCAATTTCATCGAGTGCACGCCCGAAGTCCCGTTCGTGCAGATCGGCGAGACCAAATACGGGCGGCCGATCCTCGACCGGGTGCTGCGCTACACCACGCCGCTGGCCGAGGCGGTCAAGATCGGCATCCTGTCGTTCGACAGCTCGATGAAATCGAACCTGAGCGTCGGCCGGCCGATCGACGTTCTGGTCATGCCGGCCGATCCCGCCTTGCCGCTGATCGCCCGGCGGATCGGCCGCGACGACGACTATTTCGACGAGATCACCCGGCGTTGGGGCGAGAGCCTCAACCGGGCCGCGCTCGAGTTGCCGAACCCGCCGTGGATGCAATGAGCCCAAGAAGCTGCATGTCGTATATCGATAAACTACTTGACGATAATCGATATGGTGAATATCGTTTATCGATATCACGAGTCTTGGGGGTAGTCGAATGTCGAAAAACGCATCCGCCGCGCTGCCGATCGCCTACGTCGTCCTGCGCATCCTGATCGTCCTCAACTGGATCTACGGCGCCTGCATCCTCGCGCTGCTGCTGGTGATGCCCAATCGGGAATGGATCATCAGCGCGCTCGACCTTGCTCCGGGGCCGGACGCTGAGCGGACCATTTGGGGCTTGCGCGCAATCGCAACGCTCGGCCTGATCGCGGTGCCGCTGAACTATGGGATCCTCAAGCGGCTGCTCGCGATGGTGCACACGGTCCGTGCAGGCGATCCGTTCGTCGCCGCCAATGCGTATCGACTCAACGCCATCGCGTGGCTGCTCCTCGCACTCCAGCTGCTGAGCATGCTTATCGGCGGCCTCGGCAAGGTGATCTCGACGCCCGAGCATCCGGTACACCTCGACGCCGGCTTCTCGGTCAACGGCTGGCTCGCCGTCATCCTCACCTTCGTTCTCGCTCGCGTCTTCGCCGAAGGCGCGCTGATGCGCGAAGACCTCGAAGGGACAGTGTGACATGGCGATCGCCGTCAAGCTGGATGAGGTGCTCCACGACCGGCGGATGACCCTGACCGAGCTCGCCGAGCGAATCGACATTACGTTGGCCAACCTGTCGATCCTCAAGACGGGCAAGGCGCGCGCGATCCGCTTCTCGACGCTCGAGGCGATCTGCGCAGCGCTGAATTGTCAGCCGGGCGACGTGCTGGAATTCGTTCCCGGAGAAGCCGGAAATGAACAGTCCGCTGAGACAGTCAAACGGACCGCGAGAGCATGAACGCGATCCTTTGGGCCCATATTGCGGGCGGCCTCATCGCGATCGTCGCCGGCTTCGTCGCAGTCGCCGCGCGCAAGGGTGGGCGACTGCACGGTCAAGCCGGAACCTTGTTCTTCGGCGCGATGCTGGTCCTTGGACTCAGCGCCGCAATCCTGGAGCCGTTCAGGGAGCCGGAGCCGGGATCGCCGATTGGCCCGCTCCTGGTCTGTTACTTCGTCGGGACGTCCTGGGTCACGGCCCGGCGGCGTGACGGGAGGACCGGCAAGTTCGAGATGATTGCCTGCGTGCTGGCGCTCGGCGCGGCGGCGATCATTGCATGGAGCGGCCTGGCGGGAGCGGCAACGACGCCGGTGGGCCGCGGCCCGGTCTTCGCCTTTGCCGCGATATGCCTGCTGGCCGGGCTTGGCGACCTGAATATCGTTCTGCGCAAGAGAATGTCGGCCGCGCAGCGCCTGTCCCGCCATTTGTGGCGGATGTGCTTCGCCTTCTTCGTCGCCACCGGTTCTTTCTTCCTCGGCCAGCAAGACATCATGCCGGAGGCGGTGCGCGGGTCACCGATCCTGTTCGTGCTGGCCTTCGCGCCGTTGGCAATCATGGCTTTCTGGCTGGTGCGCCTCCGCTTTGCGAAGTCACTAGGCAGGCTCACGCTGCGCCTGCCCCTTTCCCCGCCCACTGCAATGGAGACATGATCATGGCGTCCACTGCCGCGTCGGCGCCGCTGCCCCGCGAAGCCGCCGAAGCCGAAGTTTCACTCGTGCGCCTTTACGTCCTTCGCGCCATGTACCTGGTGCTGGTCGTCGGCCTCGGCGCGATGATCGTCCCCGAGATCCTCAGCCACGAGCTCACCAGCCGTGGAGTCATCCCCAGCCTGCTTGGCGCCGTGTGGCTGCTCGCCTTCCTCGGCCTGCGCTACCCGCTCGAAATGCTTCCGCTGCTGATGTTCGAGCTCGCGTGGAAGGCAATCTGGATGGTCTTCTACGGTTTGCCGCAATGGTCCGCCGGCCGATATCCGCCGACCTTCGCCGAGGATTTCTTCAACATCGCTACCGGCGCGATCCTGCTGTTGGTCATCCCCTGGGGCTATGTTTGGCGCCGCTTTGTGAAGCGGCCGGGCGCTCGCTGGCGCTGATCGCGATTATTCCGGGTTCCGCTCCAGCCAGGCTTCCAGCCATTTGATGGTATAGTCGCCGGCGAGGAATTGCTCGTCGCGGACGATGCGCTGGTGGAGGGGGACGGTGCTCTTCATTCCCTCGACGACGAACTCCTCGAGCGCGCGCTTGAGGCGCATGATGCAGCGCTCGCGGGTGGTGCCG
>CBIHLI010000176.1:0-3595 GCA_966210575.1 uncultured Sphingomonas sp. | reverse complement strand
TGCGAAAGAAGGACGAACGCTCATTATCATCGCCAATCGGCCGTCGACAATCGCCTTGTGCGACCGCTTCGCCCGGCTTCACGACGGTGGACTGGTTGAACCTTCCTCGCCAGTGGGCGGCAAGGCTGGTTCGCGCCGGCGGGCATAAATCTGCGGCAGATGCCGCGACGAAAAGAGCAGGAGCGTCGGCAGCGCCATAGTCAACAGCAGGTCGCGGACGCTTTCGCCAAATTGCATGCCGGGTTGGGGCCAGCGATCGATCCAAAGATCGAGCAGCTCGTTGAGCATTGCCAGCGCGAGGACCAGAATCCAGGGTCGGGCGCTGGAGACCGGTCTGCGCAGAATCAGCGAGGCTGCGAGCAGTCCGGCGACTCCGGCGATCACGTGAAGCGAGTCGGAAGAAAAAGCGATCGACCGCTCGAGCAAGTCCTTGGTCTCGTTCCAGGAGGATGCAATCGTTTCGACGTCACGCCAGAAGTGGCCAACGGACCGCTCCCCAATCGAGGCTAGAGCTCGCCAGCTCGCGGCACAGGTTTGTTCAACGGGCAACATCATTGTTCATTGCTGCCGAGCCAGGATTGAAACATCAGGATCGCCCACAGCGCTGGCGTCGAGTCCTGCTTTCCGGAAAGGTGATCGCTCCAGCGGCGTTCAATCGCCGGCACGTCGAACCACCCCTCGGCGGCCAGCTTTCGAGAATCGAGCAGATCTTCGGCCCAGTCGCGCAATGGGCCTTTGATCCATTCCCCTACCGGAATGGAAAAGCCGACCTTCGGCCGTTCGAATAGCGCGCGCGGTGCCTGACGATAGAGCAACCGCTTGAGAATGGACTTGCCGGTCATTCCGTGAATCTTCGATCGGAGCGGGATTCGCGCCGCAAGCGCCGCCACGCGGTGGTCGAGGAACGGAACGCGCGCTTCGACGGCAACTGCCATCGATGCCCTGTCGACCTTGCACAAAATGTCGTCGGGCAGATAGCTGATAGCGTCGCAGTACATCATTCGCAGCGCGTCCGGCGCGTCGCGGCCAAGATCGAGATCGAAACCGTTCGCACCGGCGCCCTCCTCGGCGCCAATCACCGGCGAGCCGTCCTCGGCCCACTCATCGGTGAAAGTGGTGAACAATTGCTGGAGCGACTTCGAATCGGCCACCATTCGCAGCGATTTGCGAACCTTGGCACCAAAGATCGGGGGCAGCCCGCCGTTGCCCGCCAGCGCCCCGAGCCGATCCCATTCGCGAGCCGGCACCGCGCCTAACGGAGCACACAGCGCCCGCCGCAGTGGGGCCGGAAGCCGCTTGGCGGCAGCCCACAGGCGGGCAGTACCGACATAGCGGTTGTAGCCACCGAACAATTCGTCGCCGGCATCGCCGGTCAGCACGGCTTTGACCTGCTCGGCCGCGAAGCGACTGACGAGATAGGTCGGAATTTGCGACGAATCCGCGAACGGCTCGTCGTAGATATGAGGCAGTTGCGGGATAACCTCCTGCGCCTCTCGCGGAGTGGCGATCCGCTCGTGATGATCCGTGCCGAGATAGTCGGCGACCGACTTCG
The DNA here is from genome assembly GCA_966210575.1 of uncultured Sphingomonas sp. Classification (GTDB taxonomy): domain Bacteria; phylum Pseudomonadota; class Alphaproteobacteria; order Sphingomonadales; family Sphingomonadaceae; genus Sphingomicrobium. The sequence goes on along the minus strand of CBIHLI010000176.1, from coordinate 2,043 downwards.
CATAGCCGGCTTCGTTGAATGCCTTGTCCTCGGATCCGATCGTGAACGTGCGAACCGGCAGCGTGGAATGTTTTTGAAGGAGGGCGACGATTGTCGAGGAATCGATCCCACCCGATAAGAACGCTCCGATCGGAACATCGCCCATGGTTTGTGCTTGAACCGCGGCCGACAAGGTGCGCTCTAGCTCTTCGAGGGCCTGGTCTTCATCGGCGATCGGATTCTCGAGGCCGGCCCTGAGCACGTCGCGATAGGACCAGTAGCTGTCGTAGGACAGCCCGCTCGAATTCCGGCCGATTGCCGGCGGCTCGGCGATCCACAGTCCTTCGTCGTCAGGCCCGCGGTGGGCGATGCGCCTCGTCATGCGCAGCAGGAGCTCGCGCGACACGGCATCGGGGCTCAAAATTCCTGCGATGCCGCACATTTGCGCAGTCTATGCCCAGATGTGGGCAACGCAACCGTGGCCCCTGCTTAGCGCGTGCGGGCGAGTGTCCGTCCGTTGAGAATGACCGCCCCGCGGATTACGGACGAGCCAAGATCGATGTTTCCAGTCAGCCGGTTTGTGCCGAGAAACGTGCCGTTCAGCCGCGAATGGACCGGAGAGCGCTGCGACAGCTCGCAATCCGAATAAAGGACGGCGATGCTCGACAGCGGCAGAATTAGGTCGTGAGTCAGCGTGAAGCGGCAGCGGTTGAACAGCACGTTCGGATTCTTGGGCAGGATGGCGACGCGATGTTGGCTGCCTCGGCCGCCGAAGACTTCGCGGGTCGGGCTCAGCGCCGGATCGTCTCGAAACTCGCAGTCGTGGAATTGCGCCGCTCGGTTCGGGTCCGGGTCCCCGTAGGCGTGGACGAGAGCTCCAACGAACAGGCATTTGGTAAAGCCCATCGCCGGCTTGTTCGGCCATGCGGACCAGGAGGTCGTGCCGATGAACCGGCAATTGTCGAATCTGGCGCCTTCGGAATCGCCGCTGTCGGCAATCAACCCGACGCCGGCGTTGTCGGCGAATTCGCAGCCGGAAAAACTGACATTGCGAACCGGCCGACCAGCATGGGGCTCGATGTCGACGCCGGCGCCCGGCGAACTTCGCAGCCCGCCCTTTCCGGTGCTGAGGAAGCGGCAGTCCTGGAACGCATAATTGCGACCGCCAACCAGGCTGCACCCCTGCCGGCCGTTGTGGTCGCTTGTTAGCTCGGAAACCGTGCTTGCGGCCAGCCGGCCGGAATCCCCCCTTATGTACAGGCCATCGTGCGCATGATGGTGGCTGTGGATGCGTAAAAGCCGCTCCGGTCCCTTATTGTCCAAAAGCCTGATGCCGTCCGCGGCGATCTGCCAGCCCGCCTTCACGGACTTTCCGCCGAGGCGAAGTGCCGCCAGATTGCCGTCCAGCTCGATATCGCTGATCTCGACCGGACCGCTGCAGGAATCGACGAGGATCATCGCCTGATATGGCGAGGCCAGCTCGCCCCGGCTGGCTTTCTTTCCCTCTTGAAGCGCGGTCGCCATGCCCGTCCGCGGATCGAAGCTGCCGAACCGCAGGCCGGCCGCGCAGCGCAGCCGCGCGCCGTTGCCGCGAATGACGACCGGTCCCGCGCAGCGCTCGAAGTGCAAGATCCTCGCCGGCGGGAATCCCATCGGCCTCCTGGCGCCGGGATCGGGGCTTCCGGCCGCGCCTTGCTTGCCGACTATATAGGTGACCGGCCTGAGCACGACGGTTCCGCCGCCGCGCGCGTTCACCGCTGCCGACAGCGCCGCGAAGGCGTCGGTATCATTGGTGCGGCCATCGCCCTTCGCCCCGAATTGCTCGGGGGTAAAGGCGATTGCTTGCGCGCGGGCGCCGTCGACTGGAAGCAAGCCGATTGCGGCCGCCCCGGCAAAAAATTCCCGCCTGGTCGCCTTCATTGCAACGAACCTCCACACCCCCAGCTTAACCGCCGCGGGGCGCATTGCGGCCAACGGTTAAGCCCGTCGAGCCGTCGCTTAAGCTGTGGAACCTGGGCAAGCGCGCTGCTAGCCCCGCGCAAAATTTCTGCCGAAGAGGTGAGA
>CBIHLI010000175.1:0-3630 GCA_966210575.1 uncultured Sphingomonas sp. | reverse complement strand
ACCCAGGCCGACCCGTCACGATGGCGGTAGGTCGAGCCGAAGGCGTCGAGAGGGCCGGTGGCTCTGCACCATTGGGAAGGCTCCGCAGCAAGTCCGCCGGAACCCCGCGCCTCGGCAAACTCGGTCGCTCCGGCCACGGCAGCGGCGGCGAGCTCCGCTTCGCGATCGCCGCGCACCGGTCGAAAGTCGAGTGAAAGGCTGTCGGGACAAGGCGGCGGCAGGAGCAGTGGATGGGGCTCGGGACGGCCGTCCGGAAGGCGCATTGCCGCGAGCAGGGCATCCATTCGGGCCGCAATGGCCGCCCGGTCGAGGCTTCGCGAAGTGATCCGAACCTTGACGATCCATTCCCCTGTCTGCGCCATGGCGACGGCCGTCGAACGGAAACGCCCGCCCGCGGGCAGCTCGAACTCTTCTCTCAGCCCGTTCGGCGCGCCGCCGGCAAGGGCGAAGCTGCGAGGCGCCGCGTCGATCTCTTGGGACCGCAAATTCTCGTTCATCGCTCGGCGGGTCCGTTCGAACCACAGGGCGACATTCGGATAAGCGGATCTGTAGATGTAGACCGTCACCGGCTCGTCGCTGGTGCCAAATTGCGTGGTGACGTCGAACTCGCCGCCGCGGGACAGGTCCCGCTGTTCGCCGCGGCGCATCCCGTCGATGGTCGCCGGCACGGTGATTCCGCTACCCCGATGGTGCCAGGCTTCCTCTGTCTGACCGGCCGGTGCCGCCGTCTGAGCCTGAACCGCGGACTGTCCCAGGAGCGAAATCGTCAGCACCAACGCGCATCGGCAGCCAATCAGCATCTTGTCATCTCCCCGCTTCCGGCTTGCGAGGCTAAACCGTTGCCTCCGTTGCCGCAATCAATGGTCCGTTCTCGCTTCAGAAGGAGGACGTGCTCGGCAATGAGCGAAGTGGTCGAGGCTGGACGGCGGAGCCGCCCACGGCCTATTTCGGCAACATGTCAGATCCTGATCATGGCACGCCGTTTGGCGAGGATTCGCCGGAGCCGATCGACCCCTGGTCGCGGCACGTGTTTGAGGCGCTCCGAAGCTGGCCGCTCGCCACGGCCGGCCGCTGGACGCGCTTGAGCGAAGGCTGGCTCAGGCTGAGGATAGAGGAAGTGGATGGCGAGCCGCTCGAGCCCCTTTTCGCGATCGAGATCGACACTCTCGACGGCCAAATCCTGCTGGATTTCGGGAGCTGGTGCACGCCGATTTCCGCTTATGGCGGCGATGTGGCTGAAGCCGCTGAATTGGCATCGGCCGACGCCCGCCGGCTGGTCGAGGGATGGGTCAGCGGCGAGGTGAAGCTCGCCGACTTTAGCGACGCGACCGGCTGGCGCGGAAGCAAGATCATTGACGGCGGTGAGCTCCCGGCGGCGATCGAGCCGGTACCAAACGCTCTCGGCGATGGTGGACGAGTGGAGGTGAAGACGATCCGACGGTCCGGTTGGCGCTCGTTCAACGACTGTGGCAACGGCATCTGGATCGAGCAGCGGGAGATTGGCGAAGACCCCTGACCGGCTTTCACCGGCCTTGCCGATCGCGCCGAGCCTATGCGTCAAGTGCCTGAACAGCCACCATTTGGTAACCACGGGCGTAGACGGAGATTTAGCGCATTCGGGCGATAAGGGGCCTATGTCGATCGTACCGCTCAGCTCAATCCCGCCCGCCGTGCCTTTCGAGCGCAGGCGCGCCCGTCGAATCCAGCTTCAGCTTGCCATCGAATTGGAGATGGGCGGCGACAAGAGGATTGGCCGGATCGTCGAACTGTCGCGCACCGGCGCCCGCATCACCACCGACGGCGCCCAGGCGGGAAATTCGGTGATATTGCGAAGAGCGGGAGTCGAAGTTCACGGCCAGGTAGTCTGGACCAATGGTTCGCTCGCCGGCCTGCGTTTTCCGGTGCCCATCGACGAAGCCCACTTCGTCCAGCTCCGCAAGAAAACGATCGACTGAAGCTCGCTAGCCCCCTCGGCGGGTCATGAAGGCGAGCCGCTCGAACAGCATCACGTCCTGTTCGTTCTTCAGAAGAGCGCCGTGGAGCGGCGGGATGGCCTTGGTCGGATCCTTCGACTGGAGCACGTCCAGCGGCATGTCCTCGTGGAGAAGCAGCTTCAGCCAGTCGATCAGCTCGCTTGTCGAAGGCTTCTTCTTCAATCCGGGAACGTCCCGCACCTGGTAGAAGATGTCGAGCGCCTTGTTGACGAGCAGCTTCTGGATGCCCGGGAAATGGACGTCGATGATCGCCTGCATCGTCTCCCGGTCGGGAAACTTGATGTAGTGGAAGAAGCAGCGGCGGAGGAAGGCGTCGGGCAGCTCCTTCTCGTTGTTCGAGGTGATGACGACGATCGGCCGGTCGGCGGCGCGGACCGTCTCCCTGGTTTCGTAGACGTGGAACTCCATCCGATCGAGCTCCTGGAGGAGGTCGTTCGGAAATTCGATGTCGGCCTTGTCGATCTCGTCGATGAGGAGGACCGGCAGCTGCGGTGACGTGAACGCCTCCCACAATTTGCCGCGCCTGATATAGTTGGCGATGTCGTGCACCCGCGGATCGCCGAGCTGACCGTCGCGCAACCTGGCCACGGCATCATATTCGTAAAGCCCCTGGTGAGCCTTGGTCGTCGATTTGACGTGCCACTCGATCAAGGGCGCGCCGACGGCCAGAGCGATTTCGTGCGCGAGGACGGTCTTGCCGGTGCCGGGCTCGCCCTTCACCAATAGCGGGCGGCGCAAGGCGACGGCGGCGTTGACCGCGACCTTTAGGTCATCGGTGGCGACATAGGATTTCGTGCCTTCGAAGCGCATGGCAGCCCTTACGTGAACGTCAAGTCGGCCGGGCATAAGCGGCGGCCGGGGAGGGCGCAAGGGCCGCTGGTGGCGGAGAATCGGCCCCGCCGAGTGGGGATCAGCCTTCGACGCGCGCCTGGGCTCGAGCCTCCAGCAAGTCCCAAAGGCCGCGATGCTGGAGCGCCAGCTGCTGGGCGCCGAACAACATGGCGCGTTCGACCGAATTGTCCGCGCCAAAGGCGTCGGCGGCATCCTGAATCTCGCGCTCGCTGCCGAAGCCGCAAGGCGAAAGGGCGATTCCAAGGCGACTTGAAGCGTCTTCGAGCACCGACCGGAGCGGCGACCAGTCCAGGGCGAAGGCGAAAGCGGCGCCGAGGGCGCAGCCCTTGCGCTCGGACTGGGCGAGGGTGGCAAGAGCGCTTCGCTGGCCATTGACGGCAGCTTCGCTCGCGCTGCCTCCCGGAGTGCTCGGTACCGGACCCGCGGCGACCGCGAGTCGAGTCAGGAAGCGCCGCTCGGCCGCGAGCGCCTCGCCTGCCTCGAACAGCCATTTGCGCGCCACGGGATCGGCGGTTCGCCCGGCCGCATGGTCGATGACGCCCGGATAGCGTCCATGGAGCGCGCAAAGGAAGTGAATCGCATCGGCGAGATTGCGCAACGCCTCGGCTCCGTCGCTGAGAGCCGGCCCGACAAAATAGGGATGATTGGCGCTGCCATGTTCGGCAACACAGGCCGAAAGCAGGACGCCGGTCCCAGCGCCACTAGCTTTGACGACCGAAAGTGAGGCCATTGCGCCCTCCGAAACGCCGCTTCGCGGCCGATGCCGATCCGGCCTACTCCAGAC
>CBIHLI010000174.1:0-3635 GCA_966210575.1 uncultured Sphingomonas sp. | reverse complement strand
GCAGGATGATGGTCCAGCCCTGGTTGCCGGCAATCGTCGACCAGGGCGAATGGTCGTTGATCTTCTTCGACGGTCGCTTGAGCCACTCCGTCAGCAAATTGCCCGCCGCTGGCGAGTTCCGGGTGCAGCCCGAACATGGCGGGATCATCGCTCTGTGCGATCCGCCGGAGGGCGCCGAACAGATCGCGCTCGCCGCGTTGGCGGCCGCTCCCGCTCCGGCACTCTATGCGCGCGTTGACCTCGTTGTCGGCAATTGCGGGTCGCTCCAGGTCATGGAGCTGGAGCTGATCGAGCCGGCTTTCTTCATGGCCCAGGCACCCGATTCCGCGGCCATGTTCGCCGAAGCCGTCCTGTCAGCCGCCAAGCGATCGAGCGAACAGCCACTGGCGGATCGCTGACGCCAGGTTCGCCGGCGGCAACTGCTCGAGCCGTTCGGCATCGATCCGGGCAATCAACGCGTTCAGCGGTAGCATTTCCTCGGCCGCGGCATCCGCCAGCGCTTGCCAGAACAATGGCTCGAGCGCGATCGAGGTCTCATGGCCGGCGATCGTCACCGACCTTTTCACCGGCGGGCCGAACGGGGTCATGCCGCCTGACTGTCATTGCGAGCCCAGCGAAGCAATCCGCGATCGCGACGGTGCCGCCCGCCGTCGCCGACGGGCGAGACGATTTTTTGGGGGTAGCGACGCATGGCGCTGCTACTTAGGCCGTCCCAAGTGAACGCGTGAGCGCAGACGAGGCAATGTCGGCACGATTTCAAACGCTGACCGAAAAGGAGAAGCAGACCCTTCGGCTCATCGTGCGCGGGCACGATGCGAAATCGATTGCCCGGCATCTCGACCTGTCGGTGCACACGGTGAATGAACGGCTTCGCGACGCGCGCCGCAAGCTAGAAGTTTCCAGCAGCCGCGAAGCGGCGCGACTGTTGCTCGATACCGAGGGCGACGGCCCCCAAAATCATGTGGACAAGCAAATCGGGGAAGCCGGGTCATCGGCAAATATGGGACAGGCTGCGGTACCGGGTGCCGATCGGGCGCGAACGCGATTCCCGATCGGGCTCATCGCAGGAGTATTACTCATGTCGATTCTTCTTGGGGCGCTGGCATTGTCCCTGATTTCGGACGGGACGGCACCGTCCGCAGCAACCAACGCAGCGTCCGTCGAAACAATTGCTCCGGTCACAGTTGGCGAATCGGAGGTCGTCCGCTCGGCACGCGCGTGGCTGGTGCTCGGCGACCAGGGTCGCTGGAAAGACAGTTGGCTGGGCACCGCAACATCGTTCCGCGAAGCCAATACGGCCGAGAAATGGGCGGAGGTTTCCGAACAGGTCCGGGTGCCGCTGGGCGCGGTCGTTTCCCGGACAGCGCTGAGCCAGGAAAGCGTGCCCGCGCCGCCGGCCGGGGTCGAGGTCGTCAAATTCCGCACCAGCTTTGCCAACAAGGCCGACGTCATCGAAACCGTCAGCCTCGCCCGGGAAGGCTCGGACTGGAAGGTGGTGGGCATCTATCTCGACTAGCGTCGCCGGTGCCGACAGCGCCGCCCCGCCATCAATACATATGCTGGCCGCCGTTGATCGACAGCGTCGAGCCGGTGACGAAGCCGGCATTCTCGTCGCACAGGAAGGCGACTCCGCGGGCAATCTCGTCGGCGCGGCCGAGGCGGCCGACCGGGACCCGGGCGACGATCTTGGCAAGCACGTCCTCGGGCACCGCTGCGACCATGTCGGTGTCGATGTAACCGGGCGCGACGGCGTTGACCGTCACCCCGAACCGCGCGCCCTCCTGCGCCAGTGCCTTGGTGAAGCCGTGAATCCCCGATTTGGCGGCGGCGTAATTGACCTGGCCGTACTGGCCCGCCTGGCCGTTGATCGAGCCGATGTTGACGATCCGGCCGTAGCCGCGGCTGGTCATCCCTTCGAACACCGCCTTGGCCATGTTGAAGCAGCCGCCGAGATTGGTGTCGATGACGTCCTGCCACTTGGCGTGGTCCATGCGCTTCATCGTCGCGTCGCGGGTGATTCCCGCATTGTTGACTAGCACGTCGACCGGGCCGAGGTCGTCCTCGACCTGGGCGACGCCCTTCTGGCAGGCTTCGAAATCGGCCACGTCCCACTTGTAGGCACCGATCCGGGTGCGGTCGGTGAACGCCTTGGCCCGCTCGTCATTGCCAGCGTAGGTGGCGGCGACGTCGAGGCCCATGTCGCGAAGGACGATGCTGATCGCCTCGCCGATGCCGCGCGTTCCGCCAGTGACGATCGCCACTCGGGCCATTGCTCTTCTCCTGTTCCTTGGTTTCGCGCCGCTTATTCGGGCGGAAGCCAGCCTGCAAGCTCACGCCGGACGAGGCCTTCCAGCATGTGCATGCCTTCAGCTGAATCGTTCAGGCAATCGAGGCGGGCGAAGGACTCCCCGCCGGCGGCGACGAACGTGTCGCGGCCGCGAATCTCGAGCTCTTCGAGCGTCTCGACGCAGTCGGCGGAAAAGCCGGGCGCGGCGATGGCGATCCGGGTGACGCCTTGGCCCGGATACGCGGCGAGCGTCGCGTCGGTCGCCGGTTGCAGCCACTTCGCCCGGCCGAAGCGCGACTGGAATGCGACGTCGGTCGCGATCGCTAGCTTGTCGCCGAGCAGCCGCGCCGTTGCCTGGCACTGGTCGTGATACGGATCACCGAGCTCGAGCGTGCGCTGCGGCATTCCGTGGAAGCTCAGCAGCAGGCGCTGTGGCGCGAAGTCGAGCGCTAGCAATTGCCGCTCGATGCTGGTCGTCAACGCGTCGATGTAGAGTGGATCGTTATAATAAGCCGGTAGCGTGCGAATTGCGGGCTGCCGTCGCAGCCCGGCTAGCGCCGCGAAAAAAGCATCCTGGGCGCTGGCCGTCGTCGCCGCGCAATATTGCGGATAGAGCGGCGCCGCGAGGATCCGGTCGCTTCCGGCTGCGACCATCCGTCCAACGGCCGCGGCAATACCTGGGCGCCCGTAGCGCATCGCAAACTCGACCACGACTCCCTCGCCCAGGCGCTCGCGAAGCGCGTCGGTCTGGCGCCTGGTGATGGCCGCGAGCGGCGATCCTTCGTTGGTCCATATTTGGCGGTAGGCATGCGCCGACTTGCGCGGCCTCAGGCGAAGCACGACGCCGTGAAGGATCGGCCGCCACAGCCAAGCCGGGATCTCGATCACCCGCGGGTCGGTCAGGAACTCGGCCAGATAGCGGCGCACCGCTCCCGCTTCGGGCGCGTCGGGTGTGCCGAGGTTGATCAGCAGAACGCCGACGAGGCCATGCTTGCTATGCGGATGATCGGCCATGGTCAGCGCGCGTAAGCGGCCTTCAGCGCGACCCGGTCGATCTTGCCGGTGCCCAGACGCGGCAACGGTTCCGCCAGGAAAATGAACCGCGCGGGGACCTTGAACGCCGCCAGTCGGCCTTCGAGGAAAGCGCGGAGCGCCGCCTCGTCGAGGCCTCCAGGGGCGTGGATCACCGCGACCGGAACCTCGCCGAGCCGCTCGTCGGCGACCGCGAACACCGAGGCCTCAACCACGTCTGGACAGGCGTAGCAGGCGGCTTCGACCTCGGCCGCGGAGATGTTCTCGCCGCCGCGGATGATGATGTCCTTCTTGCGGTCGACGATGAATAGATAGC
>CBIHLI010000173.1:0-3658 GCA_966210575.1 uncultured Sphingomonas sp. | reverse complement strand
GTCGGCGCGACGACATCCGGTGCGACAATCCGCTTACCGGGACCGATGGCGCCGAAGCGCCGCCCGCCGCCAATCCCGGGACCTTGGTCCCGTCGGCCGATCTCCGGACCGCGGTTCTCGAGCCTGGGCGGGTCGGGGCGCACTGCGAGAAGGGCCTGCTGATCCTCGACGGCGATATCCCCGACCTCGGGCGCTACGTTCTTCCGGGCAACAATTATCATGTCTACGATTACGCGCTGTTCTGGTCGGCGATTGCCCGTGACGCCGACCGCAGGACGAGGGCATGGCTGGAGCGATGATCGGCACGAGCCCATCCGACTTCGCGGCGGCGCTTCCCAACGGCGGCAAGCTCGCCGGGCTCGACGTCGGCACCAAAACCATCGGCCTCGCCATTTGCGACGCCGGCTGGCATTTCGCCGGGCCGGCCGAGACCCTCCGCCGGACCAAGTTCACCAACGACCTCGAAGCGCTCCGGGCGTTCGTCGGCCGCGAGCATGTCGTCGGGCTGGTCGTCGGGCTGCCGCTCAGCATGGACGGCAGCGAATCCCCGCGCACCCAGTCGGTCCGCGCCTTCGCCCGCAACCTTGCTCCGCTGGCCTTGCCCATCCTGCTGTGGGACGAACGCTGGTCGACCCAGGCGGTCGAGCGGGCGATGATCGACGCCGATGTCAGCCGCGCCCGGCGGGCCGAGAAAGTCGACGCGCTGGCCGCCGCCCACATCCTCCAGGGCGCGATCGACGCACTAGCCAATCTTACGGCGCCGGAATAAGCGAGGCCCTCGTGGACCTGCTATCAATCGACAACCTCAGCGACGACCAGATCGCGACCATCCTCGACGAGGGGGATCGCTGGTTCGAGGAGAATCGTTCGACCGGCCAACGCTCCAGAGATTTTGAAGGCCGAACCGTCTTCAATCTTTTCTACGAGAATTCGACCCGGACCTTGATGTCGTTCGCGGCCGCGGCGCACCGGCTGGGCGCGTCGGTGATCACGCTCCCGGTCGAGCAATCGTCGGTGAAGAAGGGCGAAACCCTCGAGGACACGGCCCGCACCCTCAATGCGCTTCGCCCCGATGTCCTGGTCATCCGCCACGGCGACAACGGCGCTCCAGACGTGGTTGCCGAGATCATGGATTGCCCGGTGATCAACGCCGGCGACGGCAGCAACGAGCACCCGACCCAGGCGCTGCTGGATGCGGCGACGATCCGCTCGCATTTCGGGCGAATCGAAGGGCTCACGGTCGCGATCTGCGGCGATGTTCGCCACAGCCGGGTCGCGCATTCCAATGCGCTGCTTCTTCCAAGACTCGGGGCAACTGTGCGGCTGGCCGGGCCGCCGATGCTGATGCCCGACGACCTGCTGCCGCCGCTTTCGGTCGACGAAGCGATTGCCGGCGCCGACGCGGTGATGATGCTTCGGGTCCAGCGCGAGAGGCTGGCCGAGGACCTCGGTGACGCGCCCGGGGAGTATCTCGAGCGCTATGGCCTGACCGCCGAGCGGCTGGCGACGGCGGCGCCGGATGCGGTGGTGATGCACCCCGGGCCGATGAACCGCGGGGTCGAGATCGACGGCGCGATTGCCGACGATCCGACGCGATCGCTGATCGCCCTTCAGGTCGAATATGGACTCGCCATTCGCATGGCTTGCCTCAAGCTGGCGGCGGGCCGGCTCTGATCAGCGCGAAGCGAATTGGACCGGCGCGTCGCCGGCGACGGTGCGGACGAAGCAGTTGCCGCCGCGTCCCTGCAGCTTCTCGCAGCGGTCGACCGCTTCGGAGCGGCTAGCGAAGCCCTTGATCGACAGCCGCCAGACGGTGCCGTTGGGGCCGCTGAACTTGGCCCGCATCGGCGTGTAGTCGCGAAGCGCCGGATAGCGTTTGGCGATCTGGTTCCAGGCGACGGTCACTCGATCGGGCGAGCGGTAGGCGCCGAGCTGGACGACGGAATTGGAGCGGCCGCTGGAGCGGCGGGCTTTGGCTGCGGCGCGGCGGACCGTGTCGGTGATGCCGACATAGTCGGCGGCCTGGGCCGGTGCCTCGAACCGGGTCGGAAGCTCGGCGGCGGCCTGGACGACTGGAACCTCGGCAGGCTGAGGTTCGATCAGTGCCTGAACCGCCTCGACGACGACCGGGGCCGGAGCGGCCTCGACGACGACCGGGGCCGGAGCGGCCTCGACGACGGCAGCCGGCATCGGTTCGGGCAACAGCGGTGGCGGCGCGGCGACGATTTCTTCCGCGACCGGCTGCTGCGGCTCGGCCTGCGGGATCACGACCTCGGCAAAAGCTTCGCTCGGCTGCGGAGCACGGTTGAGGGCGAGACGGGTCGGTTGGCCGGGATCGGCGGCTGCCGGGGTAACCCCGGTCAGCGCCGCCACCTGGTCCGACGACTTCGACGGAGTCGCCATCGCCATCCACTGCTGGATCCGCGAATCGACCTGCTCCGGCGGCACGTCCTGCTCGGCGACCGTGCGGGCCATCATCCAATCGCCCGACAGGCCGTAGGCGAGCGCCAGGTTCTGGCGGACCCGGGCGTCGGCGAAATTGGTTCGCGCCGCCTGGTTGAGCACCGCGACGGCATCGGCGGCGCGGCCGGCAAGCGCGATCGCCAGGCCGTAGTCGGCCGGCTCGAGCGCGTCGCGGGCGGACTCGAGCACCCCGAGGGCCTGCGCGGTCTTGCCCTGGGCGATCTCGACCAGCGCCAGCTTCAGGATCACCTGCGGCTGGGCGGGGATCAGGGTCAGCGAGTCGCGGTAGGCGGCCTCGGCCGAAGCGAACCGGCCGGCGGCGAAATAGCAATTACCGAGGAGTCCTCTAAACCCGGCGTCGTTGGGCGTGTTCTCGACCGCTTTCTCGGCAAGCTCGACGGCGAGCGCATGCTGGTTGCTGGCCAGCGCCGCCTGGGCGCGGGTCGCAAGGCCGATGTTCGACCGGTCGACTTTCGAACCGAAAATGGATTCGCGGCTCTGGTTGGCGGCGCAACCCGACAGGACTGCGGCGATCGCGAGCGCGGACAGCGTGGTTCCGAAGCGGACTTGCCGATTCATTTGCATTATCCTTTTCGTTTCGCCTTTTCGGCCATCGCCTCGAGCTCGGGCATCGCGCCGAGCAAGGCATCGAGCGCCTGGGTGACGAGCATCTGCGCCGAGCGGCCGTCGACCGCGCAGGCGAGGCGCAACTTGAGGTGCCGTTGCGGATCGAGGCGAAGCGTGAACGCCGCCTTTTCCTTGGATCCCGGCGCGGCGCGCGGCTTGAACGAGCGGCGGGCCGCGGGAGCTGGCACAGATCGCGCCTCGGCTGCAGGCTTGGGCTGGACGACCGGCTTCGACTTGAGGACCGGTTCGGCAGCCTCTTCGACTTCAGCTTCAGCTTCAGCTTCGGCTTCGCCAACGTCGGCATCTTCGTCGACGTCGCTTTCAGGGTCGTAAAGCTCGGCCGTCTCGTCGACTTCCTCATCGCCGGCGTCTTCGGGCGTGAAGGTCGACAGGCGGCCGGCAATCTCGGCCTGCTGGTTGTGAACCGGCGATTCGACCGGGGTCAGGCCGGCAAGATTGTGCGGATGCGCCGGGATGACCTCGCCGAATCCGTCATGGTCGGGGTCGCGCTCCGGCGCTTCGGCCGGCTTGGGCGGCTCGAAGCCCATGTCGTTCCAGCCGAGGTCCT
>CBIHLI010000172.1:0-3685 GCA_966210575.1 uncultured Sphingomonas sp. | reverse complement strand
CCCGAGCCTGAAAGTCCGGTAAGCGCTGGCCGAAACCGGCGGCTTCACCACCAGATCGGCGCACTGGAAATGCTCGCGCGTTCGATCGAGCTCGGCTTCGTCGAGCCGTTCGACGACTTCGGTCGGAACCGTCGGGACATCCGTCTCGCAAAGCTCGGCAAGATAGGCCTTGTCGCTGTTCCAGCGGAGCAGCGGAACCGGGTTTTGAATGCGGGCGCCGTCGGCTTCAAGCCGATCGAGCAGGCTCAGCCAGCGATCGAAATGCTGATGATATCCCCAAGCGACGAGCGGCATCACAAGGTCGAAGCCCACCGCGTCGAAGGGATCGTCCCAGCGCAATGGCGACACCTCGGCGCCGGCGGCTGACAGCGCCCCGGCCTCGACGTCGTAAGCCCAGCGCCACTCGGCCGAATAATCGGCGCGCGGAATCAGGATTGCGATCCGCATCTATCGCGCGAGCAGGATCCGTGCCTGGCTGGCGACCTGGGCGAGCATCGACGCACTGACCGCGCCTTCGTTGCGAGCGCGTCCGATCAGCTCGCGGAACTGCCGGATGCGTGGTTCGTGCCTCTTCACCCACCTGTCGACCGTCGCTTCGGGATTATCGCCGCTGGCGCGCGCCAGGAAATCGATCCGAAGCTGCTCGAAATCGCGGGCAAGCCCGGCGGTCAGCAGACGCTCCCACTGATCGGTCGGAGTGAAGCGGGCAATCTGCTGCTGCGCCCAGTCGAGACCGAGAACCTCTCCGAGGCGCGTGTAGGCTTTGGTCAATGCGAGCTCGTCGAGCCGCTCGCGAGCCGCCAGCGCCGCCAGCCCGAAGACGCCGTCGAGCTCGTAAAGCCGGACCAGTCCGCGAACGATCTCCTCGCTCGCGCCGAGGGCGATCAGGTGATCGCGGCGAGCGGCGGCTTCGTTGCGGACCTCGGCGCGGATCAGCTTGGTCGCCGCCGCGGCGATCTTTCGCACGCCCGGCTCCAGCAGCCTGCACAGCTTGCCGACGTTCATCTCGCCGCCGCTTGACCGAAGGATGTCCGACAAATGCGAATGGACGCTTCGGCCGGCGATCGCGAACAATTCGATGCGGACGTTCTCGGGGAGGTCGGAGCGCTCCATCTCGACCCACAATTTATCGAGGTCGAGCAGCCGCTCGGCGACCAGGAAGGCGAGGATCACCTGGCCCAGCGACGCGCCTTCTTCCTCGGTCATGTCGAACGCTGCGACCGGGCCAAGCCGATTGACCAGCCGGTTGGCGACCCGGGTGGCGATAATTTCGTTGCGCAGGCGGTGAGCGCGGATCGATTCGGCGTGGGCGGCGCGCATAGCCTTGGGGAAGGCAGCGAACAGTTCCGGCTCGAGGATCTTCTCCTTCGCCAGCTCGAGCGGCTCGGCCGCTGACTGAAGCGCGATCTTCGACATCGACATAACGACCGCCAGCTCCGGCCGGGTCAGGCCCTGGTGCTCCTGGGCCCGGCGAAGCAGGTCCTCGCTCGTGCCGAGCCCCTCCACCTTGCGGTCGAGGCGCCCGCGCGATTCGAGCAACTCGATGGTCCGGACATGGCCGGGAAGCGCCCGGGCACCGCCGCTCTCGGCGATCGACAGTGCCAGCGTCTGCAGCCGATTGTCCTCCAGCACCATCTCGGCGACGTCGTCGGTCATCTTGGCCAGCAAAGCGTTGCGCTTCGCCAGGCTGAGCTTGCCGTCCTGCATTTCGCGGTTGAGCGGGATCTTGATGTTCACTTCCTTATCGGAGCAGTCGACGCCGGCGCTGTTGTCGATGAAGTCGGTGTTGATGCGCCCGCCGCTCTCGGCGAACTCGATCCGGCCGAACTGCGTGATCCCGAGGTTCGCACCTTCGCCGATGACTCGAGTCTGGAGGTCGATGGCATCGGCGCGGATCGAATCGTTGGCCGGGTCGCCGACCTCCGAATTCAACTGGCTCGAGGCTTTCACGTAGGTGCCGATCCCGCCGAACCACAGCAGGTCGACCGGAGCCTTGAGGATCGCGTTCATCAAAGCCGCCGGATCGAGCGTCGCGGCATCGATCCCAAGCGCGGCGCGCGCTTCCCTCGACAGCTTGATGCTCTTCTGGCTGCGCGGGAAGACATCACCGCCCGGCGAAAGCTTCGAGCGGTCGTAATCGTCCCAGCTCGAACGCGGCAGGTCGAACAGGCGCTTGCGCTCCGCCCAGCTGACGGCTGGATCGGGATTGGGATCGATGAAGATGTGCCGGTGGTCGAATGCTGCGACCAGCCGAAGCGTCTTCGACAGCAACATGCCGTTGCCGAACACGTCGCCGGACATGTCGCCGACGCCGGCGACGGTAATCGGGTCGGACTGCACGTCGATGCCCATTTCGAGGAAGTGACGCTGCACCGAAATCCAGGCGCCGCGCGCGGTGATCCCCATCGCCTTGTGATCATAGCCATTGGAGCCGCCGCTGGCGAAGGCGTCGCCGAGCCAGAATCCGCGCTCGAGAGCGATGCCGTTGGCGATGTCGGAAAACCTCGCAGTGCCCTTGTCGGCGGCAACCACGAAATAGGGGTCGTCGCCGCCGCGGACGAAAACGCCCTCCGGGTGGACGACCCGGTTGTCGACAATATTGTCGGTGATCGAAAGGAGCGCCCGGATGAAGATGCAATAGCTGGCCGTGCCCTCAGCCAGCCACGCGTCGCGGTCGCCCGGCGGAGGCAGCATTTTCGGATAAAAGCCGCCCTTGGCACCAGTTGGCACGATCACCGAATTCTTGACCACTTGCGCCTTCATCAGACCAAGGATCTCGGTCCGGAAATCGTCGCGGCGGTCGGACCAGCGAATCCCGCCGCGGGCAACCGGCCCGGCGCGCAGGTGGATGCCCTCGACCCGTGGCGAATAGACCCAGATTTCACGCCATGGAATTGGCGCCGGAAGGCCGGGCACCATGCTGGAATCGAACTTGAAGGCAAGCGCTTCGCTGGCCGCGGCGGAGAATGCATTGGTCCTGACAATCGCCTCGATCAGGGCGCGCATGCGTTTGAGGATCCGGTCGTCGTCGATCGAGCGGACTCGCGACAAAGCAGCATCGAAGGCCTCGCGGCAGCGATTGATCTCCGCCTCGCGATTGCGCCGTGCAGGCTCATGCGCGGCACGGAACAAGCCGATCAGCGCTCGTGTTGCGTCGGGTGCCCGGCGCAGCGCCTCGGCGATTGTGAGCAGGCCGAATGCGCTTCCGGTCTGGCGAAGGTAGCGGAACCAGGCCCGAATCCACACCACCGACATTGGCTCGATGCCGGCGAACAGCACCAGCTGGTTGAATTCGTCGTCCTCGGCGTCGCCGGTCAGGACGGAAGCGATTGCCTTTTCGATCGTTTGCGCGCGCTCGAGGATCGGCTCGGCGTTGTCGACGCCCGGCAGTTCGAGGCGAAAGTCATGGATATAACCTAGTTCTCCGCCGCCGAGCGCGGTGGGGATTTCCTCGAGCACCCGGAAGCCGAAATTCTCCAGCACCGGAACCGCTTCGGAAAGCGGGATCAGGCCGCCGCGCCGATAGGTCTTGAGCTGAAGCTCGTGCTGCCCGTGCGCCGAGGGGCAAAGCCGAACGCCGCGTTCGTGATCGCTGGCTAGATCGGCGAGGCGAAGGATGTCGGCGGCGGCCTGTTCGGGGCTCGTCCGCGACCGATAGCCCTCCGGGAATGCCGGTACGTAGCTC
>CBIHLI010000171.1:0-3697 GCA_966210575.1 uncultured Sphingomonas sp. | reverse complement strand
CTCCAGGAACGCTCACGATGGGGCGGAGCAGTGTGGTCGCGGTCAACGGGCCGGCCTATCTCGTCTGGTCGCCGGCGGACGATGAAGACGCCGGCCGAGCGCTCGAGGCGATCGCGAAAGCGCTTCGGACACGTTTCGGCTCGATCCTGATCATCGACGTCGAAGAAGGGCCATGGCGACCGGTGCCCGCCGACTCGCAGCGCTTGCCGCACTTCCAGTTCCGGGTCGCGACTTCGCAGACCGAGCTGGCCAGAGTCGCCGGTGAGGCGCTCGCAGTCGCGCTGGGCAAGATCGAACTCGACCTGCGCCGTCCCGAGGTCGAATTGCTTGAATTGAAGGGGCCAGCGGCGGAGATCGAGACCGACCGGGTGAAGATCATCATCCCACCTGTGCACAGGGCTGGCGAGGCAAGCTTCTATCCGCAGCTTACCCACGAGCTCGCCGCCGCCTGCGGTGACGCCCTCCTCCAGGCCGCCTTCGCCTATATGGAGAGCGGCAAGGCGGGCGCTCCCGAACATTATCGGGCGCTCGGCCGGAGCGCGTTTCTCGCCGCGGCGCTCGATGCCGACCGCAAGCTCGATCGAGTGGCGAGGAGCTTCGATTTCCTCCTCTCAATCTCGCCGATCAACGGGACCGAGGCAGCCGAGGCCTTTTTCGCGCAAGGTGAGACGAAGGCGCCGGAGCTGCGCTACCGCCCGCTCGCGGTCGATCCGGACTCGGCCAAGCGCGACCTCTACGCGGTCGACCTCTCGGTGCTCGAGGACCCCCTGCTCGAACGGCTGCTGGCCGAGAAAAGGCAGGAGATCGATCACCAGCTGACGATGCTGTCGACCCGCAACACGCCAGCGTTCAAGGCGGCGTCGCTCCTCCCTTATGGTCCCGTCGCGACGGCCCTGCTCGCCGATGCCAGAGCGATACTGGCCGCGCCGCGGCGCAAGGACGGACCGGCGCGCCGGCTCGACGCTTCCGAGGTCGCCGAGGCGGCCCGGCGGCTGGTTGCGCATTACCAGGAGGTCGATCCGAGCTTCGCTCCGGAGATCCAGATACGCGACGACGTGGGCGGCCTGATGGTCTCCGGGGGACAGCTTCTGATCTCCGCAAGCGCCTCGATCAGCGAGCGGCGGCTCGAGGCGCTTCTGGCGCACGAGGTCAGCGTCCACCTGCTTACCTATTTCAACGGCGCGACTCAGGGACTGACCGTCTTCCGAACCGGCCTCGCTTTCTACGAAGGCGTCCAGGAGGGACTCGGCGTCTTCGCGGAATGGGCGGTGGGCGGTCTCACGGCGAGCCGGCTTCGGTTGCTCGCGGGGCGGGTGGTCGCGGTGGCGGCGATGCTCGACGGGGCCGATTTCGTGCAGGTGTACCGCCTGCTGGTCAAGGATTGCGGCTTGTCGAAGCGGCCTGCCTTCGAAGTAACCTTGCGCGTTTTCCGCTCCGGCGGCTTCGCCAAGGACTTCATCTATCTTCAGGGCTTTCGGACGATTATGGAGCGGCTGGCCGCCGGTCATTCGCTGGTCCCGTTCTGGATCGGCAAGATCGCGCCCGGTCATGCCGCCGCGATCGAAGAGCTGCTGGTGCGCCGCCTGGTCCGGCCGCCCCTTTTCACGCCCGAATTCCTGAGCCGCGGCGATGCGAAGGAACGGATCCGCCGTGCGCGCGAAGGCGCTGCTTTCGAAAACCTTCTCGACCTGGAGTGAGCAAAGACATGCTGATCGGATTTTTCGTCAACGATATCGAGCGCGAGTTCGAGAATTACACGACGACGGTTCTCGCCTACCGGGCGGCGGAGCGCGGCCACGATGTCTGCTACGTCACGCCGAGCGATTTCGTCCTCAATCCCGACGACAGTCTCAGCGTGCACGGTCGGATGCTACCGAGACGCAAATATGAGGGCCGCTCCGACTTTTTCGCGGCCCTGAAGGACGACAAAGCGATCCGGATCAAGCCGGTCGACATCACCGAGCTCGACGTTCTGATGCTCCGCAACGATCCCTCGATCGACGCCCAGCAGGCGCCATGGGCGATGGAGTCCGGCATCCTGTTCGGTCGTGAAGCGGCGCGGCGGGGGGTCATCGTCCTCAACGATCCCGACGCCCTCGGCCGAGCCACCAACAAGCTCTACTTCCAGCGCTTTCCGGCTGAAGCCCGAGCCGAGACCCTGATCACCCGCCACGCGTCGGACATCAAGGCGTTCGCCAAGACGCATGGCGGGAACATCATATTGAAGCCGCTCCAGGGGTCAGGCGGCTCGGGCGTGTTCAAGGTCGATGCCAAGACCCAGGGCAATCTCAACCAGATGATCGAAGCGATCAGTCGCGACGGCTATATCATCGCCCAGGCCTATGTGCCCGCTGCGAAGAAAGGGGACATCAGGCTGTTCCTGATGAATGGGCGACCGCTCGAAATAGGCGGCAAATATGCCGCTCTTCGTCGGGTCGCCGCGGCCGACGACATCCGCTCGAACATCCATGCCGGCGGGAAAGCGGAAAAGGTCGAGATCGGCGAGACCGAGCTCGCGGTGGCGGAGCTGATCCGGCCCAAGCTGATGGCCGACGGGATGTTCCTCGTCGGAGTCGACATCGTCGGCGACAAGATCCTCGAGGTGAACGTCTTTTCGCCGGGCAATCTGGAAAGCTGCTCGCGGCTCGCCGGCGTCGATTTCTCGGTCACGGTGCTGGAAGCGATCGAACGCAAGGTCGCCATTGCTGCCGATTATGGTCGTGCCTTCGACAACCGTCACATGGCGATCCTCTGACGTCGAACTCGGAGCCGCCTCATCCAGATCAGCCGTAACGGGGTCGAACCGTCTCATTCGGCGACATCTGGCGGATGATATGCCAGAAGGCATCGCACCAGGCCGAAGCAGTCTTCGGCGGCAACCTCACTCCCAGCACCTCGCGAAGCACCGGCGCAAGCACCAGGCCGAAGCGCGAATAATGGCGGCCATCGACGTCGAGACGGCGATGCTGGCGAGCGACTTGATCGAGATCGCGAAGCCCGCCGAACGCCGCCAGATCGCTGGCGCAATCCACCAGCAGCTCGACGAGGAGGATGGCGGTGACCTCGGCCTGACCGAAATCCTCGTCCGGAGTCTCGAACTCCTGAAGTCGCTCCTGCATCTTGCGGGCAATGGCGCCGCGCCGGGGATCGACCTCCGGCATCGACTGGGCAAGGCGAAGACGGATATCCTCGGCGATGGCAATCTGTGTCATTGATGATCTTCCTAGGCTCCCCCGGCGGAGAGTCTCTGACGGCTGGTGGCGAATGGCGCGGCGAATGCGCCTGCGCGCCGTCCTGGCCCGCTACGAATGCAGCGGCGCGAAGGAGCGGCCTGAAATATTAACCCCCCGGGAGTGGGCGCTATGCGCGCGCGACCTCCCGAGGGCCGCGCTTGAACCAGGAGGCGGCCTCGTGAAGCCGCATGCGTTCGAAAGTGGGAAATATCCGCACAACAGGAGCCTAACCGCAGGGGCCCGACTTCGCAACCGGCCCAGTCCTCTATCGGGACGGGCGGCCGTTTGCGACTTCAGGCAATTGGCGCGCGTTGCTCCACAGCTTCGCGAAGCAGGCCGATCTCGCGCTTCAATTCGCCAAGCTCGGCGGCCCCGGCGAGTTCGCCGGTTGCGGAGCGCGCGTCACGGCCGATGAAGAAGCTCGCGAAGGTGGCGGCGACATAGCCGAAGACGGCAAGGCCGGA
>CBIHLI010000170.1:0-3785 GCA_966210575.1 uncultured Sphingomonas sp. | reverse complement strand
GGTTGGAGATGGTGAAGCTGCCGCCGGAAACGTCGGCGCCGGCGAGCTTGCCGTCACGGGCGCGGCGAGTGAGCTCGTCGAGTCTTTCGCCGATCTGATCGAGGCTCAGGCTGCCGGCATCCTTGACCACCGGGACGATCAGCCCTTTCTCGCCAAGCGAGGTGCCGACGCCAATGTCGATGGTCGGCGAAATCGCGATCCGGTCCTGTTCCCAGCGGCCGTTGATCGCCGGCGCCGCGGCCATCGCGTCGGCGGCCGCTTTGACGATGTAGGCGGTGTAGCTGAGCTTCACGCCCCTCGCCGCGGTCGCCGCCTTATGCGCGGCAACGGCCGAAAAATCGGCTTCGAACACCGCGGTGACATGCGGCTGCTCGGCCACGGCGCGAGCCATATTCTCGGCGATCTTGAGCCGCATCCGGTCATGCGGGATGTCGTGCGGCGAAAATTGCCGCGGCTGGGCGGTGGCCGGCTCGCCGACCTGGGTGACGGTCGCTTCGGCGACGGCGCGGTCGACATCTTCGCGGGTCACGCGCCCGCCCCGGCCCGTGCCCCGGATCCGCGACGGATCGATCCCGTGCTGCATGCAGGCGCGGCGCACGGAGGGGGAGAGCCTTGTCTCAACCTCTTCGTTCGTCCTGAGCGAAGTCGAAGGGCGTTTCGCTGACGGTTGTGCCATGCTCCCTTCAATTTCGCCCTTCGGGCTGCGCTCAGGACGAACGGGTTCTTCGGTCGAAATCCTGCCGAGGATCGCCCCCGGGACCGCTTCTGCGTCGGTATCGAGCAGGATCTCGGCCAGTACGCCTGCTGCGGGTGCCGGAACCTCCTGCGTGACCTTATCGGTTTCGAGCTCGACCAAGGGATCGTTCTCGGCAACCGAATCGCCGATTTGCTTGAGCCACGAGCGGACGACGGCTTGAGTCCCCTCTTGCTCTGCCGGGACGACGACGTCGATCACGTCAGAACCCGACCAGCCGGTCGATCTCGGCGCGGATGTCGGCGACCGACGGCACCACCGAATTGAGCAGCTCGGGATGATGCGGGCTGGGAATGTCCGGCATCGTCACCCGGGCGACCGGCGCGTCGAGGTCGAGGAAAGCTTCGTCGGCGACCACAGCAGCAATCTCCGCGCCGAAGCCGCCCGTTCGAAGGTCCTCGTGAACGATCAGGCATCGGCGGGTGTGGCGGACGCTGTCCAGCACCGTCTCGCGGTCCCAAGGCATTAGCGTCCGCAAGTCGATGATGTCGGCGCCGACTCCTTCGGCGGCGGCCTCGCAGCGCGGAACCATCGCGCCCCAGGTGACGATCGTGATCCTGTCGCCTTCGCGCACTTTCCTCGCCCGTCCGAACGGCAGCACATACTCATCGCCGGGCCACGGCCGTCGCGCCCAGGCATCGTCGTACATCGCGCGATGCTCGAAGAAGATCACCGGGTCGCTGCCGCGCAGGCTCCCGCGAAGCAGGCCGACGGCGTCCTCGGCATTGGATGGAACCGCGACCTTCCAGCCGGGATTATGCACGAACTCAACCTCGTTGGTCATGCTGTGCCAGGGGTCGCCGCACTTGAAGAAGCCGCCGGGAACCCGAAGCACCATCGGCGCGGCGAAGCGGTTGTTGGTCCGCCAGCGCATCGTCCCGCAATCGTGGATCTGCTCAGTCGCCGGCTCGGAATATTTGCGGAACTGGATTTCCGGCACCGGCATCAGCCCGGCCAGCGCCATTCCCACCGCGCGGCCGACGATCCCCTCCTCGTTAAGGCTGGTGTCGAACACCCGGGCGCGGCCGAACTTGTCCTGAAGGCCCAGCGTCACCGCGTGGACGCCGCCCTTCGGGCCGATATCCTCACCGAACAGCAGCAGGCGCGGGTTGGCCTCCAGTTCCTGATCGAGCGTCCGCCGGATAGCAGTGACCATGTTGATCCGCTGTCCCTGCGGCTTCGGCTCGTTGGTCGAAGGCGGCGGCGAATAGCCGTTGTTCAGCAGGCCGCCGACCTGCTGAATCTCGCCTTCGAAGAAAACCTGGCTCGTCACCCGGCCGGGATCGGAAACTCCGCGCGCTTCCGCCTCGGCGACGGCGGCGGCGACCTCACCGGCCACTTCGCGCTCGATCTCCTGCCAGGCTCTCTCAGCCAGCCCGGACTGCGCCTTCAGCTTGGGCAGCGGATCGCGCGCCCATTCGTCCGCGATCTCTTCTTCGCTCTTGTAGGTCTGCGTGTCCTGGGCGCTGTGGCCTTCGAGGCGCGGGACGGTCAGCCGCAACAGCGCCGGTGCGCGTCGCGAACGCACATGCGCCACCGCCTCGCCGATCATTTGCGCGGCCTGCTTCGGCTCGGTGCCGTCGCCGTTGAAGATCGTCAGTCCGCGGAAACTGGCGAGGTTGGCGGCGATATCCCGGCCCGGAGTCTGATATTCCGACGGGACCGATATCCCGTAGCCATTGTCCTCAATGTAAAATAGCAAGGGCAATTGTTGCGTGGTAGCAATTGTTAGCGCGGACCAAAATCCGCCGGTCGCGCAGCTCGCGTCGCCGCCGAGCACCAGCGCGATCGCGTCGTCCGGCCCCTCTTCCAACACCTCTTGCTTGTAAGCGATCGCCTGCGCCCAGCCGGCCGCTGGGGTATATTGGGTGCCGACGCCGCCGCACATCGGCAGCGCATGGGCGCCGCCCGGGTTGGGATAATTGAACACGACGCCGATGTCGCGGCCGTCCGAATAGCCGCCCGCAAGTCCCATGCCCGAACCGAGCGCGTCGGCCAGGTCCACGCCGAGCGCGAGCAGCAACGGCCGCGAGCGGTAATAGCCGCAGGCGGCGTCGCCGTCCTTGAGCTGAAGGCCGAGCAGCACCTGCGCCAGGTCGTGGCCGCGGGCGGAAAATTGGTAGAGGACTTTCTTGGCCGGAACGAGCTCCTGCTCTTCGATCCGGTCCATTTCGCGCGACGTCAGGACCAGCCGCGCAACCCGGCGCCAGTCGACCGCCGCGCCGGTAAAGCTGGCGGCGTCGGCTTCAGCCACGCATGACCTCGAGCACTGCCGAGGCGAAGCGGTCGACGTCGTCATCGCGCATTCCGCAGACGTTGAAGCGGCCGCTGTCGGCCATGTAGATCGCGTGCCGCTTGCGAAGGTCGAGCACCTGTTCGTGGGTCAGCGGAAGCATCGAGAACATGCCCTTTTGCCCGGCGATATAGGCGAGGACGGGATCGGCGGCGGCGAGACGCTGGCGAAGGGTGACGATCCGCTCGCGCATCTGCTCCAGCTCGGCCTGCCAGGCGACATTGAGATCAGCGTCGTCGAGCACGATCCGGACTGCCGCTGCGCCATGATCCGGCGGCATCGACCAGAACTCGCGCGAAATCCGCAAAAGATGGCCGAACGCGGTCTTCGTCGCCGCCGCCGAGCCGGCCTTGAACCACAGGGATCCGACCCGGTCGCGATAAACCCCGAAATTCTTGTCGCAACTTTGCGCGGCGACGACTTCGTCGCAGGCGGCGAGCAGCCCGCGCAGGCCGGCAGCGTCCGGAGCCAGGCCGTCGCCGAACCCCTGGTAAGCAATGTCGACGAACGGGATCAGGCCGCGATCGGCGATCAGCCGCGTGGCTTCTGCCCATTGCTCGGAACTGAGGTCCGCTCCGGTCGGATTGTGGCAGCAGCCGTGGAGCAGGACGATGTCGCCGCGCCGGGCGGATTGCAACGCCGCCGCGAGCTCGTCGAACCGAACCTTCCGCTCGACCGGGTCGTAATAGGGATATTCGACGATTTCGAGCTCGGAGCCGCGGATGATCGGCAAATGAT
>CBIHLI010000169.1:0-3816 GCA_966210575.1 uncultured Sphingomonas sp. | reverse complement strand
GAGGATGCCGCAATCGAAGCAGAAGCAGGCGAAGTGAGTCCTGCCGCCGAGGCGGCTGAGACTCCGATCGCGGAAGAAGCCGCGGCCGAAGCCGAGGCCGGCGAGTCGGCACCCGTTGCCGAAGCTCCGCCCGAAGAAGCTCCTGCCGAAGAGCCGACGCCGGCCGACGAGGCGCCCAACAAAGGCAAATCCGCCGAAGAGCCCGTCGAAGGCGCTGTCGAGGCGGCCCCCGCCGAGGGCGCCGAGCACGCCGAGAAGGCGGAGTAACCGGTCGCTTGACCCGCATCGCCCTTGCCGCCGTTGCCGGAGCGCATGGCGTCCAGGGCGAGCTGCGCCTGAAGTTGGTCACCGACAGGGGCGAAAACCTGGCAAGGCACAACCGCGTCGTCATCGGCGGAGTCGAGCGCAAGCTGGAAGTCGTCCGCCCCGGCTCGACCGGCGCCATCGCCCGGATCGGCGGAATCGCCGACCGCGCCGCCGCCGAGGCGCTGCGCGGCTCGCTGGTCGAGGTCGAACGCTCGGCGCTGCCGCCGCTCGAGGAAGGCGAATATTATCACGCCGACCTGATCGGCCTTCCCTGTGTCGATGCCGGGGGCGGCGAGCTCGGGCGGGTTGTAGCGGTCGAGAATTACGGCGCCGGCGACCTGCTCGAGGTGAAAAGGCCGGACGGCAAAAGCTCGCTGATCCCGTTCAAGCCGGGCCTCGCCGACCTCGAGGCTGGCAAGATCGTCCTCGACCCCGAGTTCCTCGCCTAGCGGAGCAGCGGCCGCTCTTTGGCCAAATCGTTGCGGATGGTTGTCGCCGCGACCCCGCCCTGGCCCATCGCATGGCTGATCTGGTCGAGCCCGAGCACCACGTCGCCGGCCGCATACAGACCGGGGATGCCGGTCCGCTGGTGGGCGTCGGTGACCAGGCAGCCGTTGGCGGCGAGCTTGGCGCCGAGCTGCTCGGCCAAGGCGACGTGCGTGTCCGAGCCGAGCGCCGGATAGACGCTGTCGAAGGTGAAAGTCCCGTCGGCTGTTTCGACCACGATGCAGTCCTGCGCGACCGCGACGGCCCGCGCCGGGCCGTCGACGCAGGGCACGCCGGCGAGCTTCAGCATGTCGCTGTCCTCGGCCTTGAGGCGCATCGCCTTGTCGGGCGCGATCAGGGTCACGTCGGGCGTGTAGCTTCGCAGGAAGACGGCTTCCGCAACTCCATGGCTGTCGCTGCCGATGACGCCAACCCGTTTGTCGGTCACCTCATAGCCGTCGCAGATCGGGCAATAGCGGATCAGGCCGCGCTGCAGCGCATCGTCGTGCAGGTCTTCGTCCATCGGCGGCCGGCGGTTCTTGACCCCGGTGGCGAGCAACACAGCCTTCGCAGCGACCGGGCGCTCGCCCCAGTTCGCCTCGAAGCCGTTCTCGACCTTGTCCAGCCGGGTGACGAACGCATCGACGATTTCGGCGCCATAGCGCTGCGCCTGCTCACGCATCCGGCCGAGGAGTGCCTTGCCGCCGATGCCGTCCGGGAAGCCCGACAAGTTGTGCGTGCACGGAATGCTTTGCGCGCGGCCCTTGCCATCGTCGGCGACCAGGATCTTCAGGTGAAAGCGGGCGAGGTAGATGGCGGCGGTCAGACCGGCAGGCCCGCCGCCGATGATCAGGCAGTCCAATTGTTCGTCCATGCGGCGCCCAATGGATTGTGATAGCGGCGGTTCCGTTATGGCTTTCGCGGCGACCGTTTTGACCCTCTACCCGGAGATGTTCCCGGGACCGCTGGGCATCAGCCTTGCCGGGCGGGCGCTGGAGGAGGGTCTGTGGTCGCTCGATACCGTCCACATCCGCGATTTCGCAACCGACAAGCACCGCAGCGTCGACGACACGCCGGCCGGCGGCGGGGCGGGGATGGTGCTTCGGCCGGATGTGCTTGCCGCTGCAATTGAGAGCGTTGCTGACGGGCGGCCGATGCTCGCTCTAACCCCGCGCGGCAAGCCGCTGACGCAGGCCCGAGTGCGCGATCTCGCGGCCGGCAAGGGCGTGATCCTGCTGTGCGGCCGCTTCGAGGGATTCGACGAGCGGATCTTCGAGGCGCGGCCGGTCGAAGAGGTTTCGATCGGCGATTATGTGCTGTCCGGCGGCGAGATCGGCGCGATGGCGATCCTCGACGCTTGCGTGCGGCTGCTTCCCGGGGTAATGGGCGCCGCCTCCAGCGGAGAGGAGGAGAGCTTCGAGCAAGGTCTCCTGGAATATCCGCACTATACCCGGCCTGTAACATGGGAAGGGCGCACGATCCCCGAAGTGCTGCGATCGGGGGATCATGCGAAGATCGCGGCGTGGCGACACGCAAAAGCGGTCGAAGATACACGGCTAAGGCGGCCGGACCTGATCGAGCGCCACGGGGGCGCATCGCAGGCACCGCCCTCTGGCGCGCGGCGACGAGATGAAGGCGAAGACCAATGAACCTGATCCAGACGCTCGAGCGCGAGGCAATCGACGCGCTTACCGCCGACAAGCCGATCCCCGAATTCCGTCCTGGCGACACGCTTCGCGTCGGCGTCAAGGTGATCGAGGGCGACCGCACCCGGGTGCAGAATTTCGAGGGCGTTTGCATCGCCCGCTCCAACAAGGGCGTCGGGTCGAGCTTCACGGTTCGCAAGATCAGCTTCGGCGAGGGCGTCGAGCGCGTCTTCCCGCTCTATTCGCCGGCGATCGACGCGATCGAGGTGGTGCGCCGCGGTGCCGTCCGCCGCGCCAAGCTTTATTACCTGCGCGGCCGCACCGGTAAGTCGGCGCGTATCGCCGAGCGCCGCGACATCCGCCGCGACATCCCCGGCGGCAAGGGCGCCGAGGCCGAAAAGCCGGCTAGCGAGAAAAAGACCGCAAAAGCGGAAAAGACCGAAGCCTAAATTCGGACCCGGGCCAGCGTCACGGTCGAGTCCGGCGAATATTGCGGCCGGGCGAAGCGAGGGCGCTGCTTGACCAGTGGCTCCGCCGCCGGGGGCAATCCGCGCCTCGAGCCGACCAGCGTGAAGACCATCCGCTCCGGACGGGCCGTTGTGAACCGGATCGTCGCTCCGTCGCAGCTGCGGCCGAAGCAGGTCAGGTAATATTCGCCGTCGGTATCGGCGGCGAACGGGCGGACGAAAGCCCCGCTTCCGGCCGAAACCAGCTCGGCATCCTTATCGCCGATCAAGGTGACGGTCTCCGCGCCATTCGGCTCGATCCGCAAGGTCACCGTTCTTGAATTTCCGCTTCTGGTTGCGCTCAGCAGCCGGAGCCGCGGCGATTGGACGCCGGCCAGCGCCGGGGCTGGCGCGATCCAACGCTCACGCTCGATGTAGGGCAGCTCGTCCCAGCGCCACGCATCGGTGCCGCCGTAATTGTCAGGCAGCCTGGCGCGGTCGTTGAGCACCGACCAATAAGCGTCGCCGCTGACGGCGTCGGTGACATGCTGGATGGTGAAGCGCTGCTGGCGGTCGGCCGAATAGGCCGGGGCGGCCGCCGCCGCTCCCCAGCCGAGCAGCATCAGGCCCGCTGATGCGGCGATCGCCCGCCCCCGGCTGCTCTCGTCAACCAGGCTTTTGGCTTCGATCAGCCACGACATCGCCAGCACCATCGCCAGCGGCGCGAGGATGAACAGCGGCCCGTTGCTGAGCAGCTCGCCGAGCAACGCCAGCACCTCGCCCAACGTCAGCCACAGCAGGATCGCGCCGGGCGGAGTCATTTATTTCCAGTCGCCGCCGCTGGTCGCGATCGCCGGAATCCTGCTCTCGCGCCGCCTTCCGTGGGCGGAGCGGGCCGGAGCGATCGCCGCCGCGATCCTGCTGTGGCTGAC
>CBIHLI010000168.1:0-3840 GCA_966210575.1 uncultured Sphingomonas sp. | reverse complement strand
TCACAGCAGCGATAGCGAGCCGGGGTTCACGCGCAACCGCGTCGGCCGGCACTGGGCGTATTTCGACCCTGACGGAGAACGGGTCACCGATCGCGAGACGATCGAGCGGCTGAACGCCATCGGCCTGCCGCCAGCCTATACCGACGCATGGTTCTGCACGGATTCGAACGGCCATTTGCAGGCGACCGGAATCGATGCCCGCGGCCGCAAGCAATATCGCTATCACCCGGCCTTCCGGGCGCGCGCCGACAAGAGGAAATTCTCCGAGCTTCTCGAATTCGGCCACGCCCTGAGCAAGCTTCGTGCTCGGGTCGACAAGGACCTCGCCGGGCCGGTGCTGTCGCGAGAGAAGGTGCTCGCGGCGGTCGTCCGGCTCCTCGACACCGAGTATCTGCGGGTCGGCAGCGAGAGATACGCCAAGGAAAACAGGAGCTTCGGGGCAACCACCCTGCTCGGCCGACACGTCACCAGCGACGGCGGTAAGGTCAGGATGCGGTTCAACGCCAAGGGCGGAAAAACCCGCGAAGTGACCATCACCGACCGCCGCCTCGGCCGGATTGTCCGCCGCTGCGTGGAATTGCCCGGCCAAATGCTCTTCCAATACATTAATGGCGAAGGCGTCCCGCACCCGGTCACCTCAGCCGAGGGCAATGCCTACATCGGCGAGGCGAGCGGCGGCGACTTCACCGCCAAGCATTTCCGTACCTGGTGGGCGAGTGTGATTGCGTTCGGAACGATGCTCGACGCCGACGAGGCCCGGCGAATGAGCGTCGACACGATTGTCGAGCCGGCCGCCGAAGCTCTTGGCAACACCGTGGCGATTAGCCGTAAGTCCTATGTCCATCCGGCATTGATCGAGGCGGTCAAGGACAGCCCGCGCGATCCCCTCGGCGGGCTCGATCCGCCGCGCGAGCGCAAGTGGCTGTCCTCGACCGAGGTCGGGTTCCTCGACTTCCTGGCGAAGAGCAAGCGCCGCCGAACCCGGCGCTCGGCTTGATTTCACTGGCGTTGAACGGCCATGAGCGGCCGATGGATGAGCGCATCGCCTGGCCCGCCCGCGCAGCCGACTGGGTGGCGCGGAATTCGACCGAGCTGCTGATCGGCTCGGGCGCGGCGTTGGTCGCGGTCGCGGTCATGCTGTTGCTTCGCCAGGCCGGCAGCCGAATCACGGCCGGCGATCCCTCCTGCCGGACGTGGAAATCGGTGATCGGCCGAGTCCTCGCCAAGACCAGCCTCGCCTTCATCGTAATTGTCGCGCTGGACGTCCTTGTGAACTTTACCGCGCCTCCCCGCGAAATCGCCCGGCCGGTCGACATCGCTTTCATTATCGCCGCCGCACTTCAGGCCGCGATCTGGGGCCGCGAGCTGATCATGGGAATCCTCTCGCACCAAGCCGGCGACGAGATGGGCGAAACCGCGCTCGACAATGCCCGGGCGGTAATCCGGGTGCTGGTTTCCGTCGCCCTGTTCGCAATCGCCGCGGTCGTCATCCTCGACAATCTCGGCGCCAACGTCACCGCGCTCATCGCCGGCCTCGGCATCGGCGGGATCGCCATCGGCCTCGCTGCCCAGGGCATCTTCGCCGATTTGTTCGCCGCGCTTTCCATCCTGTTCGACAAGCCGTTCCGCCGCGGCGAGGTGATCAGCTACGGGACCAGCGTCGGGACGGTCGAGAAGATCGGCCTGAAGACGACCCGGATCCGGTCGCTGAGCGGCGAGCATCTGGTGATGGCGAACACCAAGCTGCTCGAGCAGGAGATCCGCAACCTCGCTTTGGGCGCGACCCGCCGAACCACCCTTACCTTCGGCGTCGTCTACCACACCGGCCCCGACAAGCTCGACCGGCTGCGCGAGATCGGCAAGGAGGCGGTCAAGACGCACAAGGGCTGCGGCTTCGTCCGCTGCGCGATGACCGGCTTCGGCCCGTCGAGCCTCGATCATGAGCTGGTGTTCGACACGGCGAGCGTCGATCCCAACGTCATCGCCGCCAACCGCACCGCGGTGATGATGTCGGTCATCCGGGCGTTCGCCGCTGAGGGGATCGAGTTCGCTTACCCGACCCAGACGACCTACACCGCGGCGCCCGACGGCACGCTGGTAATGCCCTACGCGACCCCGCCGGCGCGCGCCTGACAGACGTGCCGGTCGCCGATCTCGACGAAATCCGATCGCGGGTCGGCAAGGAAGTCGGAGTGTCCGGCTGGCTGGTGATCGACCAGGCGCGGATCGGCGCCTTCGCCGAGGCGACAGAGGACCGCCAGTTCATCCATGTCGATCCCGATGCGGCGGCGCAGACGCCGTTTGGAGGAACCATTGCTCACGGCTTCCTGACCCTGTCGCTGCTGTCGCGGATGGCGGCCGAAGCCATTCTCGTCCCGCCGACCGCCAAGATGATCGTCAATTACGGCCTCGACCGGGTCCGCTTCCTGGCGCCGGTCAAATCTGGCAAGCGCGTTCGCGGCCGCTTCACCCTCGAATCGATCGACCAAAAGGCCGGCGGGCAACTGCTGTTGCGGCACCTTGTCACGGTCGAGATCGAAGGGGAAGACAAGCCGGCGCTTTCGGCGCAATGGCTGGCCCTGCTGTTCACTTGAGGAGATTGGAATGCCCCGCGACGCCGTGATTGTTTCCACCGCCAGGACGCCGATCGGCAAGGCCTATCGCGGCGCGTTCAACATGACGCCCTCGCCGACGCTCGCCGCTTATCCGATCCGGGCCGCGGTCGAACGGGCCAAGGTCGATCCGGTCGAAATCGACGACGTCATCGTCGGTGCCGCGCTGCAACAGGGCGTGCAGACGACGATCGGCCGCACCGCCGCGCTCCGCGCCGGCCTGCCGGTGACCGTCGCCGGAATGTCAATCGACCGCCAGTGCGCATCGGGGCTGATGGCCATCGCCACCGGCGCCAAGCAGATCATCGTCGACCGGATGGATGTCATCGTCGCCGGTGGAGTCGAATCCATCTCGCTGGTGCAGACCGGGGACATGCGTCTGGGTCCCGACCCCGAGCTGCTGTCGATGCACAACGGTGTCTACATGCCGATGATCGACACCGCCGAGGTCGTCGGCGAGCGTTACGGAATCCCGCGCGAGCGCTGCGACGATTATGCGCTGCGCTCGCAGCAGCGCACCGCGGCGGCCCAGGCCGAAGGCCGTTTCGACGACGAGATCATTGCCGTCACCACCAAAATGCAGCTCAAGGACAAGGCGACCGGCGAAGTCTCCGTCGCCGAGGTCACGATCGACCGTGACGAAGGCAATCGGCCGAGCACGACCCTCGAGGGCCTCGCCCAGCTCGAGCCGGTGCGCGGCCCTGGCAAGCAGATCACCGCCGGCAATGCCAGCCAGCTCAGCGACGGCGCGTCGGCCTGCGTGATCATGGAGGGCGAGCTGGCGGCCAAGCGCGGGCTCGAGCCGCTCGGCCGCTACGTCGGCATGGCGGTCGCCGGCACCGAGCCCGACGAGATGGGCATCGGCCCAGTGTTCGCGGTCCCCAAGTTGCTCAAACGCTTCGATCTGACCGTCGACGATATCGGCCTGTGGGAGCTAAACGAGGCGTTCGCCGTCCAGGTGCTCTACTGCCAGGAAAAGCTCGGCATCCCCGACGACCGGCTGAACGTCGACGGCGGGGCACTCTCGATCGGCCACCCCTATGGGATGTCCGGCGCCCGCCTCGTCGGCCACGCGCTGATCGAGGGCAAGCGGCGCGGCGTCAAGAACGTCGTCGTCACCATGTGCGTCGGCGGCGCCCATGCCGCCGCCGGCCTGTTCGAGGTGCTGTAGTTGGCGGCTGCAAGCGCCGCCCCGCAACTGGGGCTCAAGGCCAACCTGCCGCAATTC
>CBIHLI010000167.1:0-3848 GCA_966210575.1 uncultured Sphingomonas sp. | reverse complement strand
TGTCGCTCGGCAACACGGTGATCAAGCCCAACGCGAAGAAGGTCCGGCGGATCGGCGAGGAGGGCAGCGTCGTCGCCGGCTTCGCCGGGGCGACCGCCGACGCTTTCACCTTGTTCGAGCGGCTCGAAAAGAAGCTCGAGCAATATAACGGCCAGCTGCTGCGCTCCGCCGTCGAGCTCGCCAAGGACTGGCGGATGGACAAATATCTGCGCAACCTCGAGGCGATGATGATCGTCGCCGACAAGGAAACGATGTTGATCCTGACCGGCAACGGCGACGTTCTGGAGCCCGAAGGCGGCATCGCGGCGATCGGCTCGGGCGGCAATTATGCGCTCGCCGCGGCGCGCGCCTTGTCCGAATATGAGCCCGACCCGGAAGTGCTGGCGCGCCGGGCGATGGCGATCGCCGCCGAGGTCTGTGTCTTCACCAACGACCAGCTGACCATCGAGACGGTTGAAGCCTGACTTCAAGTCGCTAGGGTCCGCAGAGTGCAGCTGGACCGTCGAACCTTCGCCGCTGGGTCGGCCGCATTGCTGTCGGGCTGCGCGACGGTCGGCACTCGGCCTAATTCTCTCGTTGGTTGCACGCCTCTCGCGCCGGTCAAGGTCGACGCGGCTCGTGTCATCCGGACCGTCGCGGGCCTAAGGCCCTACCGCCGCCAGGGCTTCGTCGTTCGCGCCGAATCGCTCGGGCAGAAACGGCTCGTCCACAATTACGGCCACGGCGGCGCCGGCATCACTTTGTCCTGGGGCAGCTCGAAGCTGGCGATCGACCTCGGGCTTCCCGGCCATAGCGGACCGGTGGCGGTGCTTGGCGCTGGAGTCATGGGCCTGTCGACCGCGCGGCTGGTCCAGGACGCGGGCTTTCCGGTGACTATCTACACTGCGGCCCTGCCGCCCGACACCACGTCGAACATCGCCGGCGGGCAATTCCATCCATTCGCGCTGTTTCGCGAGGATTCGATCACGCCGCAGTGGAAGGCGCAATTCCTGAGGGCGCTCGAATATAGCTGGCGCCGCTTCCAGATCATGGTCGGCGACGACTACGGGATCCGCTGGCTGCCGACCTATGACGAAGGCGACAATCCCGACCATTATACGGCTGACTATCCGCCGATAAACCGTGTCCTGTCGCCTGCCGAATTCCCGTTCCCGCTCGACCATGTGGTCCGCTACGACACGCTCTACATCGAAACCGGCCGGTACCTGAGGCAGATGCTCCGCGACTTCGAGCTCGCCGGGGGCGACATCAAGGTTCGCCGATTCACGACTCCGGCGGACATCGCGACACTGCCGGAACCGCTCGTCTTCAACTGTACCGGCCTGGGATCGCGAGAGCTGTTCGGCGACATGGACCTGCACCCGGCGCGCGGGCAGCTGGCGATCCTGCTTCCGCAGCCCGAAGTGCGTTACGCCTACATGGGCAGCTCCGGATATATGTTCCCGCGAGCCGACGGGATCGTTCTCGGCGGCACGTTCGAGCTCGACGAATGGGATCCCAATCCCGACCCGGCGCAGATCGCGAGCATCCTTGCTTCGCACAAGCGCTTTTTCGACGGTTTCCGCTGCACAGCTTGAAGCGCGGCGGCTGCGCTCCAATCTAGCTGGCGCATGAACTACCAATCCCCAATCCATGAGGGCGGCGGGACCGACTTGCTCAAGGATAAGCTGACCCCCAAGGCGATCGTTGCCGCGCTTGATGAGCATATCGTCGGCCAGGACGACGCCAAGAAGGCGGTCGCGGTCGCGCTTCGCAACCGCTGGCGTCGCCAGCAGCTGAGCCCCGAGCTTCGCGACGAGGTGACGCCCAAGAACATCCTGATGATCGGCCCCACGGGGTGCGGCAAGACCGAGATCAGCCGGCGGCTGGCCAGGCTCGCCGATGCGCCGTTCGTCAAGGTCGAGGCGACCAAGTTCACCGAGGTCGGCTATGTCGGCCGCGACGTCGAGCAGATCGCCCGTGACCTGGTCGAGGAAGCGGTCCGGCTCGAGCGCGAACGGCGGCGCGAGCGGGTCCGCAAGGGCGCCGAGGAAGCGGCGATGGAGCGGTTGCTCGACGCGCTGACCGGCAAGGGATCGAGCACCGCCACTCGCGACAGCTTCAGGCAGCGCTTCGCCGAGGGCAGCCTCGCCACCGCCGAGGTCGAGATCGAGGTTCACGAAGCGCCGTCGATGCCATTCGACATCCCCGGAATGGGCGGCCAGGTCGGGGTCCTCAACCTGACCGAGATGATGGGCAAGGCGTTCGGCCAGGGCCCGGCCAAGCGCCGCAAGCTCAAGGTGCCGGACGCCTTCGCCCGGCTGACCGAGGAAGAGGCCGACAAGAGGCTCGATCCCGACGACATCAACCGGATCGCGCTTGCCGACGCCGAGGCCAACGGCATCGTCTTCCTCGACGAAATCGACAAGATCGCGGTCAGCGACGTTCGCGGCGGGTCGGTCAGCCGAGAGGGCGTCCAGCGCGACCTTCTGCCGCTGATCGAAGGCACGACGGTGGCGACCAAATACGGGCCGCTCAAGACCGACCATATCCTGTTCATCGCCTCGGGTGCTTTCCACACCGCCAAGCCGTCCGATTTGCTTCCCGAGCTTCAGGGCCGGCTGCCGATCCGGGTCGAGCTCAAGGCGCTGACCGAAGCGGATTTCGTCCGCATCCTGTCGCAGACCCGCGCCAGCCTGACCGAGCAATATCAGGCGCTGCTCGGCACCGAGGGCGTCGAGATCAAGTTCGATGACGGCGGCATCGCCGCGCTGGCGAAAATCGCCGCCGAGGTGAACGAGGCGATCGAGAATATCGGCGCCCGCCGGCTGCAGACGGTGATGGAGAAATTGCTCGAGGACGTCAGCTTCTCGGCCGAGGAGCGCCGCGGCGAAACGCTGACCGTCGACGCCGCATTCGTCGAAGGACAGCTCGCCGGAATCGCCAGGAACGCCGACCTCAGCCGCTACGTGCTCTGAGCGGTCCTCGGGTAGCGCCACAGCAATCCGCTGGTGAACGGCGGCCAGAGGCTGGTTTTGATGCCGGCGAGGCGCAGCTTGTGGGCGGCCCAGGTGTTGCAGGTGCTGAGCGCGCTGAACCGGCCGCCGCTCCGGTAAAAGGCGTCGCAGCAGCCGTAGCCGGGATGGTCGACGCGGATCGGCCGGCCGTCGGCCCCCAGCTGGAAATCGGCGCGGATCGCCGCCCATAGCCGCCGGTATTCCTCGGGCCGCAGCCGGACGGCGCGCACCGCGTAGGACGGGTCGGTGACCCAGCCGACGTGCATCACCCGGCGGCTTCCGGTCAGCGCCGCCCAGACTGTCTTCGGCCGCAAGTCCCACCAGGTCGGCGTCTCGAGATAGACCTGCTCCTCGCCCGAGCCGAACGCGACCCATTCCGGAGCGGTCTCGAACAAGGTTCCGGTGTCGCCTAGGTCGACGAACTGGCCCCAGTCGAGCCCCTGCGCCCGTGCCGGCATGATGATGTCGGCATGGACTCCATTGTCCGCCAGATAGATGGTGGTCCCCTGATCGGGCTCGCTCCAGCCGCGGTTCACCGGGATCAGCGATCCGGCGAGGGCGGCAACCAGGTATAGTGCCGGGATCGCCAGGAGGATGGTCAGGATGCGCCCGGCTAGATTGGTCTTCGTCCGCCGCCGCCTCGATCTCCGCCGCTTCGTCTTGCCTTCGCCCATGCGCCTGCCTAGATGCGCCTCGCCGTTAAATACAACGGCATAGTCGGGGCGTAGCGCAGCCTGGTAGCGCATCACACTGGGGGTGTGGAGGTCGCTGGTTCGAATCCAGTCGCCCCGACCATCCCGCAAACGAACGCCGTCTTTCGCGAATGACCAGCACAACCTTCTTCAGTCTGAC
>CBIHLI010000166.1:0-3880 GCA_966210575.1 uncultured Sphingomonas sp. | reverse complement strand
CGCTGCCATGCGGCGAGGCAGCCCTTGAGCCCGCGTTCCTTGTCCTGCTCGGCGAAATGGCGATCGAGCCCGCCAAGCCTTGCTGCCGGCCGCGGACCGCGCAGTGCCAGGTCGAGCAAACGGACATCGTCGAGCCATCTCGCCCGCTCGGCGCCCTCGCCGCCAACCAGCGGATGCTTGAGCAGCGCCAACAGTGGCACCGGCGCCAGCTCTTCGGCGATCGCCGACGCGATTCCCAGCAGCAGCGTACCCGACGGCGCTTCCGTCAGCGGCTTGCCGGCGCTGTCGTCGGCGGCGATTCCCCAGCGCGCCAGCAGGCTCGACACTCGCCGCGCCAACGTCCGGTCGGAGGTGACGAGCGCGGCCGTCCGTTCCGGCGTCTCCAGCGCCTCACGGATGGCGAGCGCGATTGCCTGCGCCTCGGCCGCGGAATCGGGCAGCACTGCGGTGCGGATGCCGCTCAACCGCCGCGCTTCGGGCTTGAGGGCGCTCCATTTGTCCGAAAACTGCGCCGACGCCATCGCGTTGGCGATCGCTCGGCTGCGCTGCGGCGACGAAGCCGCTAGCCCGACCCGCGGCCACAGGCGGACTTCGCCACGAGCGACTCCGATGCGGTCGAGCAGAAGCTTCAGGTGGAACTGCGGATGGGTTTCCTCGCCCCAGCCGTCCTCGTTCGGGCCAAGCGCCTCCCATTCCTCGTCCGGCATCACCGACGCGAGCGCCAGCCCGGGAAGCACCACCATCCCGTCGGGCATCGCCGCGACCCGCGCCAGCAACGCCGCCACGGCGGGCGCAGCCGTGGTGATTCCGGCGGCGACGGTGAAACCTTGCGGCGGCCTCGCTTCCCAGCGGTCGCCGAGCCGGCGCAAAAGCCGGTTACGCCGCTCGGCAAGATCGACCCGGCCGAGCTGGCGAAGCCGCTCCGGCCACAGATCGACAATTGCGCGGAGCCGGTCGAGCGACACCTGCCAGTGGCGGGCGAGATCCTCGGTTTCCTGGGCAACCTCGCGCAGCCTGGCCGGTGGCACTTCCTCGATCAGGAGCGAATCGAGGGTTCGCGCCAAGTCGGTCGCCATGCGCAGCGCCTCGGCGGCGCTCTCGCCGTTGCGGACCATCTCGGCAAGCGTCAACAAGCGTTCGAGCGGATCCACCGCCGGCGGCACTGGATCGTCGAGGTCGGCCGGATCGAGCGCGCCGCCGATCCGCTCCTCCAGCTCGGAATCGCCGACCGGGATCAACCGTGGAAGCACTAGCCCGGACCCGCTCGCCCGGACGAACGCGTCGGTGACGCTGCGCACCGCGCGGTTGTTGGGAAGCAGGATCCGGCCGTTCGCAAGCGCCAGCGGGTCGTTCCCGAAGCGGGCGATCAGGCCGGCGACAAGGGAGTCTGCGAACGAGCGATTCGTCGGGATGGTGAAGACGGCGCGGTGCCGAAAACGGTCGCCGGTGGCCTCAGGCATCCTCCAGGATCAGCTCCGTCGCCTTGATCGCCTGCGGTGTGCCGACGTCGAACCACAGCCCCTGGTGGACCGCTCCGAAGCAGCGTCCCCGCTCGATCGCCCGGTCCCACAGGACGTTGGTCGAGAACGGCCCGTCGGGTGCGCCTTCAAGCAAGCGCTTCGCAACGATCTGGACGCCGGTATAGACAAACGGCGCGACCCGGCTGCGCTGCCGGCGCCGGAGCCGGCCATGCCGGTCCATGTGGAAATCGCCCATGCCGTGATGATTTTCGGCGCGCGCGTGCGGAACGAGCAGCAACAGCGCATCCATCTTGCCACCGTCCCAATGCGAGGCGAGCAGCTTGAGCGTGTCGGCGGGGCCATCGATCCACAGATTGTCGCTGTTGACGACCAGGAACGGGTCGCAATCGATCAGCGGAGCCGCCTTGACCATGCCGCCGCCGGTTTCCAGCAGCAGCGAGCGCTCGTCGGAGATTGTGACGCCGAGTCCGTGCGGATTCTTGGCGAGATGCGCCTCGACCGCGTCGGCGAGATAATGGACGTTGACGACCACGTTCCGAACGCCCGACGCGCGAAGCCGTTCGAGCAGATGGTCGAGCAGCGCCTTGCTGGCGACTTCGATCAGCGGCTTGGGAGTCGTCGCCGTCAGCGGCCGCATCCTTTTGCCGAGGCCGGCGGCCAGCACCAGCGCCGTCTCGGGGACCTCGGCATCGATTTCGGCTTTCAGCCGAAGCGCCCGCTTGACCTGTTTCATGCCGCTTCAGCCCAGGGTGCGGCGCGATGCTCGGGCCGGATATTCTTGTCGAACCAGCTTTGCACCGGCTCCAGCCCGGGTCGGGCGAGATCGCGCTCGAGCAAGCCCCACATGCGCGGTTGGAAGGCCGTGTAGTGCGGCTTGCCGTCACGCTTCCACAGGCGGGTAAAGACCCCCAGGATGCGCGTGTTGCGCTGGGCGGCGAGCGCCCAATAGGCGCGCTCGAACCGATCCGCCTTGCCGGTCGCGACGACATAGCGGTCGATCATCGCCCGCTCGATTTCCGGCGGCACGTCGCGGCGGGCGTCCTCGAGGACCGACGCCAGGTCATAGGCCGGGTGCCCGACCAGCGCGTCCTGGAAATCGAGCAGCCCGAAGTGGCGGATGCCCTCGCGCCCGCCGATCAGCATGACATTCTCGGCATGGAAATCGCGAAGCACGGTCACCGGGCCGAGGCCGTCGCGTGCGACCGGTTCGAGGACTTGCGCCCAGGCGGCGCGATAGCCGTCGATATCGACCGACAGCCCGAGCGCCGGACAATACCAGTCGGTGAACAAGGCCAGCTCTTCGAGCCATTGCTGCGGTCCGTGGGGCGGTAGACCCGGCATCGGCGGGTGCTGGTGGAGGTGGATGAGGACGTCGGTCGCAAGCTCGTAAAGCTCGCGCTCGCGCGACGGATCCTCGTCGGCGATTTCGCGAAGCCGCCAGGTGCCGAAATCGTCGAGCAAGAGCAGCCCATGGTCGATATCCCGAGCAAGAATCTCGGGCGCGCTCAAGCCGACCGACTGAAGCCATTCGGCGACCGCGACGAACGGCCGGACGTCCTCCATCGGCGGCGGCGCGTCCATCAGCACCGCGCTGCGGTCGCCGTCGCTGACCCGGAAGTAGCGGCGGAACGAGGCATCGCCGGCAAGCGGCTCGATTCGCGCGCCTTCCCAGCCGCATTCGGCAAGGAATTCGGGCGCATGGGCTGGCGGAGTCATTCGGGCGGCCATCGGCCTTGCCATGGCGGAGGGGCGTCGGCTGTCAAGCGCCGAGCGCCGGCTTCGGCAAAATCGAGCCTGAGCCGAAGGGCGTCCGGCCACGCGCTGTTGCCGGCGCGTTCCGGCCATTCGACAAGGAGCACGGCATCACCGGCCGAGTCGAGGCCAAGCTCGTCGATCTCGCCGGCCTGCTCGATCCGGTAGAGGTCGACGTGCCAGACCGGCAGATCGATCGTCTCATAGGGCTGGACGATCGCAAAGCTCGGGCTCGGCACCTCGCCTTCATGGCCGAGCGCGCGGATGATGGCACGCGCGAGCGCGGTCTTGCCAACGCCGAGCGGCCCCGAAAGCGTGACGACGTCTCCCGGCCGAAGTTCGCCCGCCAGCTTTGTCCCCAATGCTTCGGTCGCCGCTTCGTCGGAGAGGGTCATTTCGGGGCGCGCGGTAGATTAAGGGTCACGGTCGTCCCCTTGCCCTTGGCGGAGACGAGATCGACCTTGCCGCCGTGCGCCTCGACGAATTGCCGGGTCAGCGGCAGGCCGAGCCCGAGAGCCGCCTCGCCGCGTGAAGGATCGTGGGTTACCCGGTCGAAGCGATTGAAGACCCGCGGGATGTCCTTCTTGGCGATGCCGACGCCGTTGTCGCTGACCTGGACGACCGCCTGGCTGTCGTCGCCCCAGGCC
>CBIHLI010000165.1:0-3887 GCA_966210575.1 uncultured Sphingomonas sp. | reverse complement strand
GTAGCGTGCGTTGACCAGGCCGGAAAAATCGAAGTCGTAGGGCACCGGGATGACCCCGGCGGCGACGCCCCGCGCCGGCGAGATCAGCTTGGCGTTGTGGCAGCATTCGTCGCCCGCCGGCCCGGCCCTCATCGACCAGTCGTGGTTGGCGACCATGTGCTGGAACAGGGCGTAGAGCGCGGCGTGGCGAAGGCTGAGGGCGCTGGTCGGGATCCGCGCCGGCAGCTTGGCCTCCTGCATCGCGTTGCGCTTGGCGACGTCGTCCAGATCCTCGACGAAAAAGCCGTAGCGGGTGGCGATCGCCTTGCCGCTCGAATCGACATAATCGATCGTCGCCAGCCGCGCCCGGAAGCTTGCCGGCGAGAGCGCGTTGAACATCCGGTAGGCGGCATATTCGAGCAGCAGGTGCTGCTGGAACGAGGCGGCGGCGCGGCAGTGGGTGACGAGCTTGAGCGATTTCTGGCCGGCGAACAGGGATTGCGGCGGCGGCGGGCCCTGGAAGCGCACCCACAAGGGCGGGAACTGGCAGGTGTCGGCCTGCAGGCGGGTGATTCCGCGAGCGGCGAGGGTGATTGGCAGCGGAGTGCCGCCGTCGACGGCGATGGTTCCGGCGGCGGGCTGCTGCGACCGCTCGCGAGTGATGGCCGTCAGCGGCCCGGTGATCGTCAGCCGGATCGGGTCGGACGAAGCGAACAGCGGCTTCTCGCCGACGGCCGCGACCGCGGCCGAGGAGAAAGCCAGCGCCAGCAGCCCGAGGAGAAATCTGATCATCATTGCTCCCCTCCCGCCGTCGTCGCCGCCGAGCGCGGCACCGAATGCGGAACCAGCCGGTCGCCGATGATCTCGAGATAGCTCGGCGTGCCGCGGTAATAATTCGAATTGCCGCTATCGATCCGCACCAGCCGGCCGCCATAAGCGATCTGGATTCCGGCCAGTCTCGGCGTGTGGCCGATAACGATCCGCCTTGCGTCATAGGCGGCAAGCACTGTCGCCAGCTCCTGCTCGATCGATGGGCGCGGCGGCGCCCCGGGAGCGGCAACCGGAATGTCGGCGACCCTGGGATCGCGCGTGACCAGGCCGCGGTACCACAAGGGGCCGAGCGCGCTTCGGATGATCGAGTCCGGCGAGCGGTCGACCGCGGACAGCGCCGCCGCCACCTTGCCGTTGAGCTCAGCCAGCGGCAGCTTAGAATATTCGGCGCTGAGCCCGCCGTGGACGAACAGGTTGCCGTTGACCAGGGCCACCGCCGGGTTGCGGATCACCCAGCGGCCGATCTCCCCGTCCGGGGTCCAGGCGAGCCGCTGCTCGACCCAGCCCAGCGGGGTCGCCTTGATCCAGGCGTCGCGGATCGCGGCGGCGCTCATCGACGGGTTCTCGGCGCGGTATTTCGCCTCGATGTCTTTCTTTTTCGCTTCGTAGAGCCGATCGCGAAGCGTGACCGACCCGGGCCCGGCGAAGGCGGCGAACTCGGCCTCGGTGGTGTAGCGCAGGTCGCCGGTGACGTTCATCGCTTCATGGTTGCCGACCAGCACGACGACCCGCCCGCCCTGTCTCGGCGCTTCCTTCTGAAGCCGCATGAGGTCGCGGATGATCTTGAGCGAATCCGGGCCGCGGTCGACGACGTCGCCGACCTGGACCAGCGTGGTCCGGCCGCCGGTCCACTGGCCACGAGATCCGATCACGCCCGCCGCTCCGGCAATGTCGCGCCACGCGGCGAAGTCGCCGTGCAAGTCGCCGACGGCGACGATGCGGGTGGGTTGGGGTGGCGGCACCGCAACCGCCGGCGACGCTGCAACTGCCGCAGCGACCAGCAGGCGAACGCTCCTCCACAGCCGCCCAAACATCCGACAGCCCTCCCAGCCGCGATTGACTTTGAGGAAGGGGCGCGACTGACATCCTTTTGTCAACCGTCCCGGATCCATCACCGCTCGCCGCTCAAGCGTTGCCTGGCTGCAACAGCCAATGAGCGGATTGCCCGATTTCGCCAGGTTGGATGAAACTTGTCGGCAGGCCGAGGGTTCGGCGGGCACCCCCCCTTGTCCACTACGAGGTAAATTTCATGCGCAAATATCTTCTCGGCGCGGTCGCCGCGGCCGTGATCGCCACTCCGGCTTTTGCCCAGGATAGCGGTCCCTACGTCGGGTTTGAGGGCGGCGTCCTATTCCCTCGGGACACCGACGTCGACGCCGACGTCAATTTCGTCGATCCGTTGATTCCGGACGTTTTTTTCGGGGACGTGCTCGACCTCGACTATAAGACCGGTTTCGATATCGATGCGATCGCCGGCTATGACTTCGGCATGTTCCGGGTCGAAGGCGAGCTCGGCTACAAGCAGGCGAAAGTCGACGAAATCCAGTTCGACCAGGACTTTATCGACGCCTATGAAGACGCCACCGGTGTCGACCTATCCGGCGTCGACTTCGACCTGGACGGCAACGTCAAGGTCACCTCGGCGATGCTGAATGGCCTGGTCGATTTCGATGTCGGCGGGGTCGACGTCTATGCCGGCGGCGGATTCGGCCGGTCGTGGGTGAGGCTGCTCGGGGACCGCGACAGCGCATGGGCGTACCAGCTGATCGCCGGCGCCCGTTTCCCGGTGAGCAACAGCATCGATGTCGGCGTCAAATACCGCTACTTCCGCACCGGAAGCCTCAACTTCGAGGACAATGCCGTCTTCACCGATGCCGACATCCTTCTGACCAACGACAGCAAGTTCAGCTCGCATAGCCTGCTGGCGAGCCTGATCTTCAACTTCGGCGCACCGGCGCCTGCTCCGGAGTATGTCCCTGCGGCTGCACCGCCGCCGCCGCCCCCGGCGGCTCCGGCGACGCAGACCTGCCCGGATGGGACGGTCATTCTTGCGACCGAGATCTGCCCGGCACCGCCGCCGCCTCCGCCGCCACCGCCGGCGCCGGGCGAACGCGGCTAAAGAAGCCGTTCGACCAACCCACGGAAGCCCGGATGGAGCGCCTGCTCCGTCTGGGCTTCTCGTTTGCGCCGAAGCGCTTGATCGGCCAGCGGATTGCGCTATAGGCGCGCCTCGCATCGCTTCGGCGGTGCACCGTCCGAGACAGTTGGTGCCCTTCGGGGCTTAATTTACGCCAGCCTAGACGGGGACAGGAATCACTCGGCGGGCAATGCCCGTCGTCGTGCGTTGCTCGTGATGCGCAGCGCCGCCGATCCAACTCCCCACGGACATAAGTTGCTCATCGCGGGCGATCGCGCTGAGCTGTTGTTGAACCTCGACAGGAAGCCTTGGCTTCAGGTCGAACTATTGGAGTTGGCATGGATCGTTCGCAAAAAGCCGATCTGGTCGACCAGCTGAAGCAAGTCTTTACCGAGACCAGCGTGGTGGTCGTCACCCGCAATCTCGGGCTGAGCGTGGCCCAGTCCACCGACCTCAGGCTGAAGATGCGCGACGCCGGCGCCCAGTTCAAAGTTGCGAAGAACCGGCTTGCGCTCATCGCTCTCGATGGGACTCGCTACCAGCCGATCGGGGACCTGCTGAAGGGCCCGACCGCGCTTGCGACTTCCGGAGACCCCGTCGCGGCCGCCAAGGTCGCGGTGGATTTCGCCAAGACGAACGACAAGCTCGAGATCGTCGGCGGAGCGATGGGCGACACGGTGCTCGACGTCGACGGGATCAAGGCGCTTGCCGCGCTTCCGTCGCTCGACGAGCTTCGGGCAAAAATCGTCGGGCTTATCCAGGCGCCGGCGAGCAAGATCGCTCGCACCGTCGCCGAGCCGGGCGCGCAGCTGGCACGGATCTTCGCGGCCTATGGGGCCAAGGAAGCCGCATAACTTTTCAGGTTTTCACATCAACGCACGAATGGGGCGACGCCCCGCACAGGAGTAGACAAATGGCTGACATCAACAAGCTGGTCGAC
>CBIHLI010000164.1:0-3925 GCA_966210575.1 uncultured Sphingomonas sp. | reverse complement strand
CCGACCAGCAGCCGCGCAATCGGCCCCCACGCGGCTGTCAGGCTGGAGGTCAGGTTGACCTGAATGGCGAACCGCCATGCACCCTTCAGCGGATGCGGCTTCAGGGTCGGGCGCAACGCATCGACCATCTTATGGCGCTTGAGCTCGCGGTGCGTGAGCCACCACAGGTACAAATCGCCGCCAAGATCGGTCGCGAACCAGATTGCAACATAGGCTTCAAATGGCGCATCGGCGGCGAAGGCGATGCCGGCGAGGATCATCC
This sequence comes from uncultured Sphingomonas sp., assembly GCA_966210575.1. Classification (GTDB taxonomy): domain Bacteria; phylum Pseudomonadota; class Alphaproteobacteria; order Sphingomonadales; family Sphingomonadaceae; genus Sphingomicrobium. Next base: position 3,663 of record CBIHLI010000164.1, on the reverse strand, counting down.
GGGCGATCGGATAAGTGATACCTGCCCAGCTCTGCAGGTCGAAGCGGTCGAGGGTCCGGAGCACCCCGCCTGGGGTCATCGCCTGCATCGTCGGGATGACCAGGCAATAGGCCATCGCCAAGGTGATGTAGCGGTCGGGTATGCCGAACCAGGGGCCTATCAGCGGCAGGATCGCCATCGCCAGCACCATCCCGACGATCCCGCTCAGGATATCGAGGCCGAGCGCGAACCCGGTCGCTACCTTGAAGTCCTCGGGCCGTCCGGCGGCGAGGCCCTGGCCGCCGTAGCGGACGATCACCTGCCAGGACTGGAACTTGCTGAGGCTGGAGGCCGCCTGCGCATAGCTGTGGATCAGGATCAGCAGGCCGAACAGCGTGACTCCCAGCGCCCGGCCGGTGAAGGCGAGGGTCGCCACCGACGCAATCGCGGCGACGATCCGCGAGGCGCCGAGATAGCTGCTGTTCTTCAGCAGCGAACGCATGTGCTGGTCTTTGAACCAATGGCGCATGCGCGCGCTTAAGCGGAACTTTAACGCCCGCGCCAGCGGCTATGCAGGTTCGGGCACGCTTTGCTGGACCACCTTGTCGGCCAGCGGCCCGTTGATCTCCGCGAGATGGTCGAACTCCGCTTCGTAGCTCGCCAGGCCGTGGCTTTGCGAGCGCAGCTCGGCCTCGAGCCCGCTCAGCTCCGCTTCGGGAATGACCGCGTCGATCCGGTCCCATCCGGTCCAGCCGCTGCGCGGCGCCATGCCGAGCATCTGGCCGCGGCGGCTGGCGACCGCCGAAGTCACCCGGCTGGTCGCGCTCGACGGGCAGACGACAGTCACTTTGTGCATCGGCTCGAGCAGATGCGGCCCGGCCGCGGTCAGCGCCTCCGCCATCGCCAGGCGACCGGCGAGGCGGAACGCAAGCTCCGAGCTGTCGACGCTGTGATAGCTTCCGTCGACTAGCGTTACCGCGACGTCGACCACCGTGAAGCCGAGCGGGCCCTTTTTCATCGCTTCCGCGACGCCTTCCTCGACGGCCGGAATCCACTGCTTGGGGATAGCCCCGCCGGTGATTGATTCCTTGAACTGGAAGCCGGAGCCGCGCGGCAGCGGCTTCACTTCGATGATGACATCGCCGAACTGGCCATGGCCACCCGACTGCTTCTTGTGGCGGCCCTTCTGCCTGACCGAACGGCGAATCGATTCGCGATAGCCAATCGTCGGCGCCCGCGACTTCACCTCGACTCCGTAGCGGCGCTTGAGCCGCGCCAAGACGGTGTTGAGATGCTCGTCGTTGATTCCGCGAAGCCGCATCTCATGCACTTCCTCGTCCTGTTCGAGCACCAGCGACGGATCTTCCTCGAGCAGCCGATGCAGGGCGCCGGACAATTTGACGTCGTCCTTGCGGTCGGCGGGCTCGATCGCAATCGCGCAATTGCGCGGCGGATAGCCGACCTCGACTGGCGGCGGCGGCTTCCCGCAGCTGAGCCACTCGCCACCTTTGACGGCGTCGACCTTGGCGACGGCGACGACATCGCCATCGACCGCTTCGCCGACCTTTTGGGTCTTTTCGCCCTGGACCCTGAACAGCGCACCCAGGCGTGCAGTCTCTCCGCTGGCGGCCTTGAGATCGGAGCCTTCGCCGACCGGCCCGCCGAGCGCGCGGGCGAGCGCCAGCCGTCCGACCGATCCGCCATTGCTGATCTTGAATATGTAAAGCGCGGGGTCCCCGACTTCGAGCCGCCGGGCGGTGCTTTGCGGTTCCGGCGTTTCGTGCCGAAGCGCTTTCAGCAATCGGCCGATTCCCCAGCCGCTGTCGGCCGAGCCGAACAGGACCGGGACGCCGAGGCTTTCGCCGGTCTCGCGGGCGAGGTCCGACAATATCCGCTCCTGGGTTGGAGCCTGGTCCATCAGCAGCTGCTCGAGAAGTTCGTCGTCATGGTCGGCCAGCTGCTCGAGCATCTGGTTGCGCGCTTGCTGCTCACGTTCCTGGATTTCGCCCGGGATGTCGATCTGCTCGCTGTCCTTGCCGTTGTAATGGAACGCGCGTTCGAGCGCCAAGTCGACGAAGCCGGTGACCTTGTCGCCGTCGCGGATCGGAATCTGGCGGGCGATCAGCGGGGAGACGCTGGTCGGCTGGAGCGCGGAGAGGAGGTCGCGAATCCGGCCGTGCGCCTGGTCGATGCGGTTGACGAAGATGATGTGGGGGATGCCGAGCTCGTCGAGGGTTCGAAGCGCCGGCGCGGCGAGCGGGGCTCGAGCCGGGTCGGGGTCGACTACGACGATGGCCAGATCCGCGACCGCGATCGCGCGGGCACCGTCGGCGGCGAAGCCGACCGATCCGGGGCAGTCGATCAGCGCGAAATGATCGTCGAGATAGTCGAAATTGTAGAGGTTGAGCTCGGTCGAGCCGCCGCGCGCTCGTGCTTCGGAGCTGCTGTCGCCGATGCTCGTCTTGCTGGCGACCGAGCCGTGGCGGTCGGTCGCGCCGGCCGCGAAGATGATCGCTTCGGCAACGCTGGTCTTTCCCGCGCCGGCCGGTCCGACCAGCGCGATTGCTCGAGTGCCGTTCGATCTGTTCTGGGGCATGCGACTCTCCTCTCGTCCGTGTCAGCGGGCGCGCGAGTCGCTTCTCTCAGAAGGCGCTCACGCGCTCCTCGGAAGCCGACAGCGTCGGACGGAATCGCGGCGAAGGCAAGCCCCCGGGAACAGCCGCCCGGCTCGCGTTTTACTCCTCTCGTGCCGAACCGCGATTATGATCACGGCCACCGGGCAGCCTCGCCGTGGCAGATGCCAGGCCGCGCGTGGAGGGACATCGCCAAGCGGACCTTGACCCGGACCTGGCTGGATAATGTCGGCCTCGTCGCCGCCGGTGTGACCTATTACGGCTTTCTCGCCATGGTGCCGCTGCTCGGCATCATCGTCATGCTCTACGGGCTGTTCGCCGACCCGACGACGGTGGCCAGCAATGTCCGGGCGATAACCACCATCCTGCCGCCCGATGTGGCGATGCTGATCGCCGATCAGCTGATCGCCGCCATCAAGACGACCCGGGAAACCAGCGGGACGGGGATCGTCGTCGCCCTGCTGGTCGCGCTCTACGGCGGCACCAACGGCGCAAGTGCGATCATCACCGCACTCAACATCGCCTACGAGGAAAAGGAGAAGCGGAGCATCGGAACCTATTATCTGATTGCCGTGGTGATGACCGTGGCCGCGGTGATCCTGGCGGTGGCGGCGCTGGCCGCGACGACCACTCTCGCTTTCCTCGGCAATTTCGCGCCTGGTGCGCCCCCGTTGCTCGTCGTCGCGGTCAAGGTCGCCGGCTATGTCGGCCTCACGATCGCCGCGGCGGCAGTGGCGGCCACGCTCTATCGGTTCGTTCCGTCGCGCGAGGACGCCCGCTGGGAATGGATCACGCCGGGCTCGCTGTTTGCTGCGATCACCTGGCTGCTGCTGACCCTGGCGTTCAGCTTCTATGCGACGACCATCACCGATTACGAAACGGCCTACGGCTCGCTCGGGACCATCATAATCCTGCTGACCTGGATTTACCTGTCCGCCTACGCGCTCATATTCGGGGCCGAGCTCAACAGCGAGATTGAGCATCAGACGGCGGTCGACAGCACGACCGGAGCGCCGTTGCCGATGGGCAAGCGCGGGGCCTGGGCGGCGGA
>CBIHLI010000163.1:0-3944 GCA_966210575.1 uncultured Sphingomonas sp. | reverse complement strand
CGTTGAGAAAGTAGAAATGCATGAACCGCTCGACCGCGGATTTCCCCGGCCGGTCGGCGTAGCGCATGCGGGTCGCGATCTGCTTTTGATATTGGAACCCCAGCCGCTCTTCTGCTCGCCCGGCCTCCAGGTGCAAATGACAACGCACCGCCCAGAAGAAGCGCTCGGCGCGCTCGAACAAGGCAAACTCCTCGGCGGTCAGGAGCCCGACCGAAACCAGCTCCGACGGCTGCCGGACGTCGTAGATATATTTGCCGATCCAATAGAGCGTATGGAGGTCGCGAAGACCGCCCTTGCCGTCCTTGACGTTGGGTTCGACGACATAGCGGCTGTCGCCCATCCGGACGTGGCGCTGGTCGCGCTCGGCGAGCTTGGCGGCGACATAATCGGCGGCCGATCCCGACACGATCTTCACCCGGAACTTGCGTACCGCGGCCTCGAAAACATCTTCGCTGCCCCATAACAACCGCGCCTCGAGGAAGGCGGTGCGCACCGTCATGTCCTTGCGGGCCAGCTTGACGAGCTCGTCGATCGAGCGGAGCGAATGGCCGACTTTGAGCTTCAAGTCCCAGAGCAAATAGAGGACGTCCTCGACGATCTTCCCGGTTTCGGGCGAAGGCTTGGCCTGCGTCAGAAACATGAGGTCGAGGTCGCTGTACGGCGCCATCTCGCCGCGGCCGGTGCCGCCAAGGCCGACGACCGCCAGCTCGGGGGGCGAATCGCCGGTCACATATTCGTAGACGAGGCGGAGGATCTGGGCGTGTAAATAAGCGGTCGAGCGCGCCGCAGCCCGGCCGCGGTCGGGCTGAGACCGAAGCCGATTGGCGATTTCGTTTCGGCCGCGTTCGAGCGCCTTGGCGAGGATTTTCGTGGCCTTTGCGGAATCGCTTCCAGCCAGCTGATCGTGAAGCTTGCGCGGTTCGATGATGGCCCGACGGTCGGCGATCGGGTCGAACGGGGCGTTCATCGCTCGCTCCGTTCCGCCGACAGCCGCTTCAGGCGGTATAGCGCCTCCAGCGCCTCGCGCGGAGTCAGCGCATCGGGATCGATTTCGGCCATAACCTCGACCAGTGGATCGATGGCCGTTTCCGGCTCGGCTTTGGCCGCGAACAAGGGCAAATCGTCGAGCCCGGCGGCAATCCCGCCGGTTGCGTCGCGGCCCGCTTCCAGCTTGGCCAGCACTGCTTTCGCGCGAGCGACGACGGCCGGCGGCAGCCCCGCCAGTTTTGCCACCGCGATCCCGTAGCTGCGGTCGGCGGCGCCGTCGGCGACCTCATGCAAAAGCACCAGGTCGCCCTTCCACTCGCGCGCCCGAACGTGATGGAGCGACAGCGCATCGAGCCGGCCGGCGAGCCGGGTCAGCTCGTGATAATGGGTGGCGAACAGCGTCCGGCATTGGGCCGAATCATGCATGGCCTCGACCACCGCCCAGGCGATCGCCAGGCCGTCATAGGTCGAGGTGCCGCGGCCGATCTCATCGAGGATGACGAGACTCTGCGGGGTTGCCTGGGCGAGGATCGCCGCGGTCTCGACCATTTCGACCATGAAGGTCGAGCGGCCGCGGGCGAGATTGTCCGACGCCCCGACCCGGCTGAACAAGCGATCGACCAGCCCCACTTTCGCCCGCGCGGCGGGAACGAAGCATCCCGATTGCGCGAGCACGGCGATCAGCGCCGCCTGCCTAAGGAAGGTCGACTTGCCGCCCATGTTGGGGCCGGTGATCAGCCACAGCCGGTCGTCGCGAACCAGGCTTAAATCGTTGGCGACGAACCGCTCGCCACCCTCGCGGAGCGCGCTTTCAACGACCGGATGGCGGCCGGCCTCGATGTCGAGGCAAGGCTCGTCGGTGATGTTCGGCAGCGCCCACCCGTCTTCGGCCGCGCGCTGGGCATTGGCGGCCGCGACGTCGATCCGCGCCAGCGCATCGGCGCTGGCCAGGATCCGCGCCGAGCTTGCGAGCGCAAAAGCGGTCAGCTCCTGAAAATGCGCGGTTTCGAGCGCCAGCGCATCACTCCCAGCCTCAACGACCCGCGACGCCTCCTCGTGAAGCTCCGGCGAATTGAAGCGGACGACGCCTGCCAGCGTCTGCCGATGGGCAAAGCCACTGTCCTGCGCCATCAACTTGTCGGCGTGCCGGGCGGCGACCTCGATATGATAGCCGAGCACCGCATTGTGGCGGATCTTCAACGATGGTGTCCCGGTCGATTCGCGATAGCGCGACTCGAGCGCGGCGATCGCCCGGCGCCCGTCGGATGAGGCCGAGCGAAGGGCATCGAGCTCAGGATCGAACCCTTCGGCGATATAGCCGCCTTTGGACGCATCGAGCGGCGGCGATTCGACGAGCGCAGACGTCAGCTTGTCGATCAACGCTTCGTGGCCGCCAAGCGCGGGGAGCAGAGTCTCAAGCAGCGGCGGTCGATCGGGCTCGCCCATTAGCTCGCGCTTCAGCGCATCGGCCGCCGCTAGTCCGTCGCGCAGCAAGGCGAGATCGCGCGGCGAGCCGCGGCCCGCGGTTAGGCGCCCCAAGGCGCGCGCAAGGTCCGGTAGCGCCTTCAGCGCAACGTGCGTCCGTTGGCGGCGGAGCTGGTCCTCGTGGAGCCAGCCGACCAGCGCCAGCCGCGCCTCGATTTCGGCCTTGTCTGTCAGCGGCGCCGAAATGTCGGCGGCGAGCAACCGGCGGCCGCCGGCGGTGACGCAGCGATCGATTTCGCCGAGCAGGCTTCCGGCGACGCCGCCCCGAGCCGAACGGGTCAACTCCAGGCTCTCGCGCGTTGCCAGGTCGATCTGCATATGCGCCGAGCGGGCGATCCGCTTGGGCAAATCGAGCAGGATTCCCGCGCCTTTCTGCGTGCGGTCGAGATAAGCGAGCAGCCCGCCGGCGGCGGCAAGCTCGGCCCGGCTCGGAGCGCCGATCCCGTCGAGCGTTGCGAGCCCGAACCGGTTCTTCAACGCCCTCTCGCCGGCGATGCTATCGAAGCCGCCCTGCCCGTCACGGGTCGTCACGCCCGGAAGCGCGCCGTCGGCGACCGTCTCGGCCGGCGCCAGCCGCGCCAGTTCGGAGGCGAGCTCGCCGAGGCCGCAGGCGATCAGCTCGAACCGGCCGGTCGAGATGTCGGCGGCGGCGATCGCCCAATCCCCGCCTGCCAGGCCGACTGCCGCCAGCCAGTTGGCGGCGCCCGATTCTAGCAGATTCTCCTCAGTCAGCGTCCCGGGCGTGACCAGCCGGACGATCGCCCGGTCGACCAGCGCCTTGCTGCCGCGCGCCTTGCGCGCCTCGGCCGGGGTTTCGGTCTGCTCGGCTATCGCGACCCGGTGGCCCGCCTTGATCAGCCGGGCGAGATAGGATTCGGCCGAATGGACCGGCACTCCGCACATCGGAATCGGCTCGCCGGCGTCCTCCCCCCTTTTGGTCAGGGCGATATCGAGGCAGGCGGCAGCCAGCCTGGCGTCGTCGAAGAACAGCTCGAAGAAGTCGCCCATCCGGTAAAACAGCAAGGCGTCGCCGGCCTCGGCTTTCAGGCGCTTATATTGGGCCATCATCGGAGTCGGACTGTCGGCTCGAGCCATGTTGCGGTGGTAGCCGCTCGGCGTGACTCTTCCCACACCCTTTGGCTAAAGCCGCGCGCGAGGAGCCCAAGCGCACATGAATGAGACCAACGTCAAATTTTCCGAGGCCGAAGCGCTCGATTTCCATTCGCGCGGGCGGCCGGGGAAAATCGAGATCATCGCCTCGAAGCCGATGGCGACCCAGCGCGACCTCAGCCTCGCTTATTCGCCCGGCGTCGCCGTTCCGGTGCGGGCGATCGCCGCGGACCCGGCCTGCGCCTATGATTATACCGCCAAGGGCAATCTTGTCGCCGTCATCTCCAACGGCAGCGCGATCCTCGGGCTCGGCAATCTGGGAGCGCTGGCGTCGAAGCCGGTGATGGAAGGCAAGGCGGTGC
>CBIHLI010000162.1:0-3969 GCA_966210575.1 uncultured Sphingomonas sp. | reverse complement strand
GTCCATTTCCAGCCGCCGCCGGGCTGGCGCTGCCACACCGTCGTGAAATAGCCGACCGATTTGCCCCCCTCGCGCACCCAGGGGCCGGTGTTCACTGCGTAACTGCCGTCGCACGAGACATAGCTTCGGCCCGGCCACCAGAAGACCGACGCGGGCGGGTCCTTCTTGTCCTTCAGGAATGCGTGCGCGTTGACCTGTTGCGGCACGAACAGCACCGCGTCGTCGGTCGACCATTTGCGGAAGGCGGTCCATTGGCCGAGCGTCTGGGCGTCCGCGGCAAAGGCGCGCTCGGCTTCGATCGCGGTCGGCTGCACGGCAGCGGCGAGGAGCAGCAGAGCGATCACAGGTCCTCCGGATCCGGCAAGCCTTCGCGGCGATGGGCCGCGACGACGGTGTTGCGAAGCAGCATGGCGATGGTCATCGGCCCGACTCCGCCCGGGACCGGGGTGATCGCGGCGGCGATCTCGGCGGCCTCGGCGAAGGCGACGTCGCCGACCAGGCGGGTCTTGCCCTCCTCGGCGCCCGAAACCCGGTTGATGCCGACGTCGATCACCACCGCCCCCGGCTTGATCCAGTCGCCGCGCACCATTTCCGGGCGGCCGACGGCGGCGACAACGATGTCGGCGCGGCGGACGACATCCGGCAGGTCGCGGGTTTTCGAATGGGCGACCGTCACCGTCGCGCTTTCGCCGATCAGCAGCATCGCCATCGGCTTGCCGACGATGTTGGAGCGGCCGATCACCACCGCGTCCTTGCCGGATAGGCTGCCGAGCTCCTGCTTGAGCAAATAGAGGCAGCCGAGCGGCGTGCAGGGCACCAATGCGTCGAGGCCGATGGCGAGGTGACCGGCATTGACCGGGTTGAAGCCGTCGACATCCTTGGCGGGATCGATCGCCGCGATCACCTTGGCGGAGTCGATATGGCCGGGAAGCGGCAACTGGACGAGGATCCCGTCGACCCCGTCGCCGGCGTTGAGCAATTCGACCAGCTCGAGCAGGTCCGCCTCGCTGGTGTCGGCGGGCAGCTGGTGGGAGAAGCTTTCCATTCCCGCTTCGGCCGTGGCCTTGGCTTTCGAGCGAACATAGACGGCGCTTGCCGGATCTTCGCCGACCAGCACCGTCGCGAGCCCCGGGGCGCGCCCCACCTGGCTTTGGAATTGCGCGGCCGCAGCCGCAACCCGTTGCCGTATCTCAGCGGCCGCGGCTTTACCGTCGATGATCCGCGCCGTCATGCAGTCGAATAAGCCACGTCGACGGCTATACCGGACAGCAGCATCCGAAGCACCTGGATCAGCAGCAGCAGGACCAGCGGCGAGAAGTCGATCCCGCCGAAGTCAGGGAGGACGCGACGGATCGGCCGGTAGAGCGGGCCCAGTATCCGTTCGAGCGCATTGATGAAGGCGCGAAGGCCAGCCGAGCTGGTGTTGAGCACGTTGAAGGCGATCAGCCAGCTGAGGATGACCTGGGCGATGATCACCCAGCCAAGGATTTGCAGCAGATAATCGACGATCTGGAACAGGGCTATAAGCATGGAGGCGGCTTAGCGGGCGCGGATGCTCGCCGCAATCACGGGGCGAACCGCTTGGGTTGCGCTTCGGCGAGGACGACCGAGAAGGCTTCGTCGGAGTCGGTCCATTCGCCGATCGGCGTCCAGCCGCCGGCGAGCAGCAGGAGCCGCGCTCCGCGGCGTTCGTATTTGTGGCTGTTCTCGGTATGGATCGATTCGCCTTGGCCGAAGGCGAACACCTGGCCGGCAACCGTGAACTCGATGTCCCTCGTCGCGACCAGATGCATCTCGATCCGCGACAAGATGTCGTTCCAGCGCGCTTCGTGGCGGAAGCCGTCGAGCGGGATCGTCCCGTCGAGCTCGCGGTTGATCCGTTCGAGCAGGTTCAAGTTGAAGGCGGCGGTGATGCCCTCCGGCTCGTCATAGGCGGCGAGCAGGCGTTCGACCGCCTTGACGGTGTCCATCCCGATCAGGAGCAGCGCGCCGGTCCCGAGCAGCTCGCGGAAATGGCGCAGGAGGTCGGTCGCGGTGCGCGGCACGAAATTGCCGATGGTCGAGCCAGGGAAGAAGCCGAGCTTGGGCAGGCCGTCGATTTCCGCCGGAAGCGCGAACGGCCGGGCGAAGTCGGCGGCGACGGCATGGATCGGCAAATCCGGGAATCGCCGCCGCAGCTCCGCCGCGCTGCCGTCGAGAAAGTCGCCGGAAATGTCGACCGGAACATAGGCCGCCGGATCTATCGCTTCGAGCAGCAGCGGTGTCTTGGTCGCCGAGCCGGCGCCGAACTCGACGACCGCCATTCCATCCGGAATTCGGGCCGCGAGCTCGGGCATGACATGTTTGAGCAGCGCGGTTTCGGTGCGGGTCGGATAATAGCTCGGCAGGCGCGTGATTTCGTCGAACAACTCGGAGCCGCGATGGTCGTAAAGCCAGCGCGCCGGAACGGCTGGAACCGGAGCGGAGAGGCCGGCGAGCACATCGGTGCGGAATTGCCGGTCAGGAGTCTCTGGCAAGCCTTAAGCCCGTGAATTGCCAGCGCGCGGTCGGCGGGAAGAAATTGCGGTAGCTGGCGCGCGAATGACCGCGCGGGGTGGCGCAGCTGGCGCCCTTGAGCACCAGCTGCCCGGACATGAACTTGCCATTATATTCGCCGACGGTCCCTTCGGCGGGCACGAATCCTGGGTAGGGTGCGAAGGCGCTCCGGGTCCATTCCCAGACGTCGCCGAAAATATCGCCGGGCGGCCGGGGCATCGCCGCGCCCGCCTGATCGAGTTGGTTGCCGAGGGCGGGATCGGCTGAAGCGGCTAAAGTCTCCCATTCGGCCTCGGTCGGAAGCCGTCCGCCGGCCCAGCGGGCAAAGGCGTCGGCCTCGTAGAAACTGATGTGCGCGACCGGCGCCGCCTCGTCGATTTCGCGCCGCCCGGCCAGCGTGAATTCGCTGCCGGCGTCACGCCAGTAGAGTGGAGCGGCAATGGCTTCACGCCGCAACCAGTCCCAGCCGTCGGAAAGCCACAGCGTCGGTGTCGTGTAGCCGCCGTCGCGGATGAACTCGCGCCACTCGCCGTTGGTGACCGGGCGATTGGCGATGGCATGGCCGTAAAGCAGCTGCCGGTGCCGCGGCCGTTCGCTGTCGAAGGCGAAGCCGGTATCGGCCGCGCCGATTTCGACTTCGCCCGTGCGGCCGGCGAGGAAGCTCAGCGGCTCGGGCGAATGGCAGGCGGCCGGCGGCGCTTCGGCGTAGGCCGGCTCCAGCGGGTTGGCGGCGAAGGTGGCGAGGATGTCGGTCAGCAGCAGCTCCTGATGCTGCTGCTCGTGGTTGATTCCGAGCTCGACGAGGTCGAGCGCCGCGTCTGGGAGCGACGAGAAAGCGGCGACCACGGCCTCATCGACATGGGTGCGATAGTCGCTAACCTCTTCGAGCGAGGGCCGGCTGAGCATGCCGCGCATGGGACGGGCGTGGCGCTCTCCCTCACCGTCGTAATAGCTGTTGAACAGATAGCCGTAGCGCTCGTCGAAGGGGCGATAGCTGGCGGCGTGGTCGCGGAGAATGAAGGTCTCGAAGAACCAACTAGTGTGGGCGAGGTGCCACTTGGCCGGCGACGCGTCCGGGAATGGCTGGATGGTCGAATCGGCGTCGGACAGCGGCGCGGCGAGATTGGCGGTCAGGGTGCGCGTCGCGAGGAAGCGCTCGGCGAGAGTCGAGCGGGAATCGCCTAGCGGGTGGCGCCGGGTTGCCACAGCACATCTCCGCCGTGCTGCGACGCGACATGGCGCGCCGCCACGAACAGATGATCGGACAGGCGATTGAGGTAGGCGAGCGCCTTCGGGTTGACCGGCTCGCTTTGCGCCAGCGCCACCGCCGACCGCTCGGCCCTGCGGACGACGGTGCGGGCAAGGTGGAGTGCGGCCACGCCGCCCGGCGGCCAGGATCGTCGGGCAGGCCGCGGCAGATTCCGGGGTAGCGCG
>CBIHLI010000161.1:0-3991 GCA_966210575.1 uncultured Sphingomonas sp. | reverse complement strand
TCGTCGCGCTCGACCTGTCCGATGAGGTCTCCGAGGATGACGGCGACGAGCTGCTGCTCGACACCGACGATATCCTGACCAGCCCGGTCGGAGCGCCGCCGATCGCGCCGCCGTCGGACGAGGATGAGATGGGATCGTTCGAGGACGGCGAGGACGACGAGGAAGCGGTCGAGCCGCCCAAGGCGGCGGCAGGCGGCGGAACATTGTTCGAGCGTATGTCGAACATCGCCCGCGGCGCGCCCAAGGCGCAGCTCGACGAGGAATCCCCCTCGCCAAGCTTCTCACGCGAGCCGATCGACATTCCTCGGTTTTTGAACCGGCAGAACAACCAGTAACGGCACAACCGACAAAACCAGGCGATCCCGGTTAATTCCGGGGTCGCGTCGCGGCGCATTCTCCCGAAATTGCAGCAGGATCAGGCTTTCACCGCCTCCGCCGCACAGTTCATCGTTAAAGCACTAGGCAGAAAGCCGGCGGTAAGATTCTCTGCTCCACGGGGGATCAAGATGGCGGTGGAATCCACATGATACGCGCGGGCGTACTCGCACTGATGTTCGCAAGCGCCGGGCTGACGCTGGCGGCTGTGCCGTCGGCGGCGCTCGCGGTGGCGGTTCCGGTCTATGCCGAGAGCCCGGCGGACGCCCTTGCCCGCAACGTCCGGATCCTGGCCGACAGCCCTCGCGATTTCCATGCCCTGGTCGGCGCCGGCAAGGCGGCGCTGACGCTTGGCGACGGCCAGTCGGCGGCCGGCTTCTTCGGGGTCGCCGAAGAGGTTTATCCGACCAGCCCCATCCCCAAGGCGGGAATGGCGGCGGCGCTGGTGATGACCGGCGATCCCAATGAAGCGCTGACCTATTTCGCCCGCGCCCAGCAACTCGGCGCAAGCGTCACCAGCTTCAGCTGCGACCGCGGGCTTGCCTACGACCTGCTCGGGCAGCAGGCGGCTGCACAGACCGACTATCGCGCCGCAATGGCCGGCCAGGACCGCGACGAGGCGCGTCGCCGGCTGGCGCTGAGCCTGGCGATCAGCGGCAACAAGGCGCTGGCGCTGGAGACTCTCGACCCGCTGCTGGCGCGCCGCGATGCCGGGGCTGTGCGGGTTCGCGCCCTGGTGCTTGCCTTGAGCGGCGATACCGAAGCGGCCAAGCGGACACTCGATTCCCGAATGCCCGGCTCGGCGGCAATGATGGGCCCGTTCTTTCGCCGGCTTCCTACCCTGAGCATCGTTCAGAAGGCGGCCGCGGTTCATCTCGGCATCTTCCCGGGCAACGGCGCGACGCTGGCGTCGGCGCCGGGCCAGCCGGCGATCAGCCAGGCGACGGTTCGCGAGGATCGCCTCGCTTCGATCGAGCAAATCCTCGCCCAGACCGATATTGACGCAAGCCAGACCTCGATCAGCCGCTACGCCACCGCCACGCCGGCGCGCGCCACCGTCAGGCAGGCGCCGCCGATCCAGCTCGCGTCGATCTCGCGCCAGAAGATCGAAACGGCGGCCTCGACGAGAAGCGACGGGATCCAGACCCAGCGCGTCGCCTCCAACCCCGGCGGCAAGAAAATCTGGCTGCAGCTCGCCAGCGGCGGCGCGGCGACCGAGTTGCCCAACGAGTTCAATCGAATCCGCTCGCGCCAGCCATCGCTGTTCAGCGGTATCAGCCCTTACGTCGCCGACGCGGAGTCGCAGGCGCGGCTGGTGATCGGCCCGTTCCACTCCGAAGAGGACGCGCGGCTGTTCGCCGATGCCTTGTCGAGCGCCCGGATCAATTCGCGCCGCTGGGTCAGCCAGCCCGGACAGGTGGTCAGGAAGCTTCGGACCCAATAGACGCACCGCAATGACGGTGCTCGCCAGCCTTGCCGCGCAACCTCGCTCGTCGCGCGGCCGGCTTCATCCGGAAAGCGATCGCGGCGGGCCGCGCGACATCTTCCAGCGCGACCGCGACCGAATCATCCATTCGGTGGCCTTCCGCCGGCTTCGTCACAAGACCCAGGTGTTCGTGGCCCCCGACGGCGATCATTACCGGGTTCGGCTGACCCACAGCCTCGAGGTCGCGCAGATCGGCCGCACCATCGCCCGGGCGCTCGGCCTCAACGAAGACCTGACCGAAATGCTTTGCCTCGCCCACGACCTCGGCCACCCGCCATTCGGCCATGCCGGCGAAGATGCGCTGCGCGAGGCGATGGCCGACAGCGGCGGCTTCGACCACAACGCCCACACCGTTCGCATCGTCACTCGGCTGGAAACGCCTTACGTCGGCTTCGACGGGTTGAACCTCAGTTGGGAAGCGCTCGAAGGGCTGGCCAAGCATAACGGCCCCGTCGCGGACCCTAATTGGGCGCTGGCCGAAGCGAACGCCGAGTTCGATCTCGAGCTCGGCAGCTGGCCGGGCCTGGAAGCCCAGGTCGCGGCGATCGCCGACGATATCGCCTACGACAATCACGACGTCGACGACGGTTTGCGGGCGGGGCTGATCGATCTCGAAGCATTGCTCGGGGTGCCGCTTGTCGAGCGGCACTGGCGGGCGATCGTCGATCGCTCCGGCGAGCTTCCGGCCGACAAGATGCAGCGGGCGCTGGTTCGCGACATGATCGGGACGATGGTTGGCGACGTCATTGCCGACGCCGAGCGGCGCGTGGCGGAATGCGGCGTCGAGACGATCGACGACGTGCGGTCCGCCGGGCGACCGCTGGCCGGCTTCTCTGGCGGGCTCGCGGAGGAGGAGAAGGGGTTGCGGCGCTTCCTCTACGACGAGCTTTATTATGCGCCCGAGCTGGTCGCCGTCCGCGGCGAGGCGCTGCGCGTCGTCGGCGGCCTCGCCGCCGCTTATCGGTCGGACCCGTCGCTGCTTCCGCCCGAATGGCGCAGCGAAAGCGAAGTCGAACAGGTCCGCCGCATCGGCGACTTCATCGCCGGAATGACCGACCGCTTCGCCATCGCCCAGCATGCGGCGCTAATTGGCCCGGTGGAGCTGCCCGACAGGTTCTAACCTCCAGCAGGGCTTAACTTCTTACGCGACCCAGCTAGCACTACGAATGTTTGACACCCCCCTTCGTTGTCACGCTAATGTCCGCAAGTCGCTTCGGCGATGCTTCAGGGGAGGCGAAGTGGCGAATTCCGACACCGTCGATGGCTGGCTCAACTCTGATTCCGAGCTTGTCGCCCGGCGCATTTTGCGCGTGCGCCAAGAGCGCATGCGGCATTTTGCGCCTGTCGAAATGGTGGATGCTGCCTGGGATCTCCTCCTCGTCCTGTTTGCCGCGAAGAAGGAGGTCGCGACCATGCATGTCGGCAACCTTGCCGCGCAGGCCAACGTGCCGCGTACGACGACCATTCGGTGGCTTCGCCAACTCGAAACGCACGGTTTCGTTCGCCTCGCAGGCGATCCCAACGACAAGCGTGCGGTCCGTGCCGAACTCACGGAGCGCGGCAATAGGGCGATGAAGGCCTCGATCGCGGCAGCCGCAACGCCCGGCGAAGCGACGAAGGGCTGACCGTTCCGCCGCGAACGTCTTCCCCATCGCAGTTTACATTGGACGCTGGCCGACGCAGGTGACGCCGCGTAGAGGCTGCGCTAGACGCGATCGCTTCCATACAGAGTGATGACCAATTGAGCCTTTACGCCCGATATTCGGCGCTCCTCGACGGGGTGCTCGACGAGCTTCAGTCGGACGGTGCACTAGCCGCCGACATTGACCGCAAGGCGGTCGCGGTCGAGCCGCCCCGCGATCCGGCGCACGGCGACCTCGCCACCAATGCGGCGATGGTGCTGGCCAAGCAGGCTGGGACCAATCCGCGCGCGCTGGCCGAGCTGATCGCACCGAAGCTGGAGGCGGTCCCGGCGGTGACCTCGGTAGAGATCGCCGGGCCCGGCTTCATCAACCTTCGGCTGTCGGCGGATGCCTGGCGCGACGAGCTGACCACCATCCTTCGCGAGGGCGAGGATTACGGCCGCTCGGACGCCGGCAACAACGAGCGGGTCAATGTCGAATATGTCTC
>CBIHLI010000160.1:0-3994 GCA_966210575.1 uncultured Sphingomonas sp. | reverse complement strand
CGCGTTCTTGACCCTGCCGCCTTGGAACAGGGGGTACGCGAGGTCGACACCGACCGACAGGTCCGGTCCGTTGCCGCCGACGTCGAGGACTCCACTACGGGCAAGGTCGCGGTTGAGGCCCGCGGTGGCGTTGATCTGCGGTCGTCCACCGGCGCGCGCGATGGCAACGGCCGCATCGGTCGCCCGAAGCGCCTCCCGCTGCGCCATCAAGGTCGGGTTGGTGCGATAAGTCATGTTGAGCGCTTCGCGCAAAGTGTCGGCCGAAGCCGTGCCGGCATAAAGCGCGGCGATCAGGCTTCCGATCAGGATCGAGCGGGAACGGGACACGGTTACTCCGAAGTTCAAAAGGTGAATGTCCGCGGCTTGGCGAAGCCCGGCAAAGCCGCTGCCGCCGCGTCGGCGATGGTGAGCAGCCCAAATCCGTCGCCAGCCCTGCGGCCGATCGCCAGCCGGCAGATGCCGCTGTCGACGAGTGCGGTTCCAAGCCGGCCGTGCGCCGTCAGCTGGGCGATGATCGCGTCGGGAAGATGTTCGATCGCGCCGTCGATCAGGATGAGCGGGTAGGGCGCGCCTTTCGCCCAGCCGGATTCGAGCGGCCCTTCGACCACCGCGATGCCGTTGTCGCGCGCCCGGGCGGCGAGCTCGGCCGAAGATTCGAGGCCGATGACGTCGAGACCCATCGCCGTCAGCACTGCCGCCGAATATCCGGTGCCGCAGCCGACGACGAGCGCCCGCTCACCGGCCAGCGGAGTCATTTCCGTCAGCAGCTTGCCGAGCACCGGCGATGCCGACAGCATCCGCCCTGCGCCCATCGCAACGGAGCGGTCGATATAAGCGAGCGGCCGCGCCCGTTCGGCGACGAAGCGCTCGCGCGGCACTCGCGCCATCGCCTCCAGGACCGGCGGATAGTTGACCCCTTCCGGTCGCAGTTGCGCGTCGACCATCGACGCTCGAGCGGCGGCAAAATCCGGGATTGGAGCGTGAACCGTCATCAACTGTTATATGCCGCTAATACAGTGGGGATGCAAGGTTGCTTTATCGGCAGCGGCCAGCATCGCCAAGCCGCTGCTCCCCCCGTTGGTCGAAATTTCCCAAGCGATCAAGGCGGTGAATGGCCTTGACCGGACGCGCAAAGGCCCCGACATGGCTTGGCTCCGGCCCGATGGCGGAGTGGTTACGCAGAGGACTGCAAATCCTTGCACGCCGGTTCGATTCCGGCTCGGGCCTCCACCTATATTCAGGTTTTCGTCGTCAGACATGGCAAGCGGCGGTTGAGTCAGATGCGGATTGGAGCAGTGCTCGCGGCGCTCCTGCTCGCCGCGTGCAGTAGCGAAGGCCCGGCGCCCGCCATCACCCTTGACTCGGCATGGGCTCGGGCGACGTTGCCCGGCCAGTCGGCGACGGCGGCCTATTTCACGATCGCCAACACCGGCGGCGGCGATCGCCTGGTTCGTATCTCCAGCCCCGCCGGCGAGGCGTCGCTCCATTCGACTTCGATGGACGGAGGCGTGATGCGCATGCGGCGGCTCGACGCGCTCGACATTCCGGCCAATGCCGCGATCGAGCTCAAGCCCGCCGCGATCCACGTCATGATCACTGGCCTTCGCCGGCCGCTCGGCGCAGGAGAGCGGCTGCCGCTCGAGCTGGCCTTCGAGCGTTCGGGCGAGCGTGTCGTGGTTGTAACGGTCCGCTCCGGAGAGGAGCGGTGAGGCAAGTCCGAATCCTGATCTGGATCCTGGTCGTCCTGGCGCTCGCCGGTTTCGCCTTCCTCTACTTTCGGCCGCCGCAATCCGACCGCGGCAATCAGCTGACCGTCACCCCGGCCAGCCTGGGCGGTCCGTTTACCCTGGTCGGCGCAGACGGCCGGCCGTTCCCGAGCAGCCGCCTCGCCGGCAAGCCATTCGCGATCTTCTTCGGTTTCACCCACTGCCCCGACGTCTGCCCAACGACGCTCCAGCGGTTGGTCAAGCTGCGCGACGACCTCGGCCGCGGCGACCAGGCGTTCAATATCGTCTTCGTCACCGTCGATCCCGAGCGCGACGGGCCCAAGGAAGTCGGCAGCTACGCGCGGGCATTCGGCGGGCCGATCATCGGCCTGACCGGATCGCCGTCGCAAGTCGACCAGGTGAAGGAGCGCTACGGGATATTCTCGCAGAAGGTTCCGGACGAAAGCGGCGACTATACGGTCGACCACACGGCAACCGCGCTATTGTTCGATCGCAACGGCAAGTTCGCCGCCACCATAGCGCCGGACGAGCCGGACGGGCCGGCGCTCGCCAAGCTCAAGCGGATTAGCGGCTAGCTTCGAGCACCCGCTTCAGCAGGCGATCGACCGCCGCGATCGACTGCGGCTCGTCGAAGTCCGGCGCGTGGCCGACATTGGCGACGGTGACCAGCTCGGCGCCGGGGATCGCGTCGCGCATCCTGGCCGCCATTTCGGGTGAGAGCAGGTCGCTGTGCTCGCCGCGCAGGATCAGCACCGGCCGTCCGGCGAGCGCCCGGAACATCGGCCACGCCGCGGCGGCCGAAGCGGTGTGCGGATCCATTTGCCGGAACGGCTCGGCGATCGCCATGTCATAGTCGAATTCGACGCCCCGCGCGGTCTCACGGCAGATCCGCTTCGCATAGCGCAGCCATTCGGCCCGGCCGTAGCCCGGATGGACGTCGCCATATTTGGCCGAGAGCTGGTCCGCCGCATCGTCCCAGTCGCTGAACAGCAGCGGCTTGCCGACATAGCCGCCGATCCGCTCGATGCCCTCCGCGGACAGTTCGGGGCCGACGTCGTTGAGAATCGCGCCGGCGATCCGCTGCGGAGCGAAAGCTGCGACGATCATCGTCGTCAGCCCGCCGAGCGAGGTGCCGACGAATACCGCTTGGTCGATGCCGAGCTCGTCG
Source organism: uncultured Sphingomonas sp. (assembly GCA_966210575.1). Classification (GTDB taxonomy): domain Bacteria; phylum Pseudomonadota; class Alphaproteobacteria; order Sphingomonadales; family Sphingomonadaceae; genus Sphingomicrobium. The sequence goes on along the minus strand of CBIHLI010000160.1, from coordinate 1,099 downwards.
AGCAGCTGGAGGACGTCGGCGGCGTAAGTCGGCGGCATGTAACGGCTCGGCAGCGGGTCGTGCTCGCTCAACCCACGGCCGCGGAAATCGACGGCGATCACCTGCCATTTGCCGGCGAGCCGGTCGGCCAGATTTTCGAAATCACGGGCATTCCGGGTGAGTCCGTGGAGGCAAAGGATCGGCGGCCGGTCGGCCGGACCGGCATAGTCGCGATAGTGCAGCTGCAGCCCATCGCGGCTGGTCCAGTACCGGTCTTGCCAAGCGGCCATTTGCGGTTTCCCCCACTGCTCGGGTCCCCTATCGCGGGTGCATGGCGGCGCCGCAATCCTGCCCGATCCTCGAGCTTGGCGACGGCTTCTACGACGTGGTCGAAGCGGCGCGCTTTCCCGAATGCACGCCGCGATTTCTCAACCGGCGGGCGGCGGAAACGGTCGGGCTTGGCGGCCTGTCCGACGGAGAGTGGGCGGCGCATTTCTGCCGCTTCGAGCCGTTGTCCGGCAACCTCGAGCGGCCGCTGGCGCTGCGTTATCACGGCCACCAGTTCCGCGTTTACAACCCCGACATCGGTGACGGCCGCGGCTTCCTGTTCGCCCAGCTTCGTGATGATCGCGGCCGCCTTCTCGACCTCGGCACCAAAGGGTCCGGCCAGACGCCCTACAGCCGAAGCGCCGACGGCCGGCTGACCCTGAAAGGCGGCGTCCGAGAGATCCTGGCGACCGAGATGCTCGAGGCGCTCGGGGTCAACACGTCGAAGAGCTTCGCTCTGTTCGAGACCGGCGAGCAGCTGATCCGCGGCGACGAGCCGTCGCCGACCCGATCGTCGGTGCTGACCCGGCTCAGCCACGGCCACATCCGCATCGGCACGTTCCAGCGGCAGGCGTTCCTCAAGGATACGGGCGCGATCAACCGGCTCGTCCGCTATTGCCTCGAGCACCTCTATGGCGAAGCGCCGGCAGGCGATGAGGCGGAAAACGCGCTTCGGTTGTTCGCCTTGGTTTCGCAGGCGACCGCAAAGCTCGCCGCCAGCTACATGGCCGCCGGCTTCGTCCACGGCGTCCTCAACAGCGACAATATCAACGTCACCGGCGAGAGCTTCGAC
>CBIHLI010000159.1:0-4036 GCA_966210575.1 uncultured Sphingomonas sp. | reverse complement strand
GTTAGCTACAGCGCCTGCTTGCGCACGAGGTCTCGGATCCACGGCATGATCGACGACCAGCTGAGATCGTCGAGCAGCGCGATGCCCGCCAGATCGGCCTTGCGCCAGGCGACTTCGCCGGCCGGGATGTTGAGGCCCTCGATCAGCACCGACACGAAGGTCCCGGCGCTCGGCAGGGCTTCGCCCTCGAGCTGCAGCCCGCGCGCCGAAATGTTGCGGACCACCACCGGCGCAACGTCGCCGCCGCATTTGAGATAGGCGCCGCAGCGGATTTCGACCCGCGGCATCGCCCGCCGCTCGACCGGCTGGCTGACCAGCTCGCGGTTGATCAGGGCGATCACGTCGACCGGCTCCTCGAAGCGGACCCCGGTTTCGCCGCCGCTGACCCATTCGACCGTGGCCGCGGGGCGCTGGCCGCTGGCCAGCTCGACCGCGACATCGTCGCCGGGCGCTTTTACGACCTCGCCGCGAAGTGTCGCCCCGAGCGAGGAAATCCTGCGGACCGAGCAGTTCCGCCGCGACCCCGCACCGTGGACGATTGCCGGGTCGAACGGCCCTTTGTCGTCGATCGCGGGCGCGTCGTCGGGCCACGGGAGTCGGGCGCCCATGACGAACGTTGTTGCTGACGGCGCTTCGCTCATCGATCGATCCGGCAGTTTGGCCGCAAAGCCTGCGCCTCGCGTAGCTAACAAGTCGCTAATGCGCCGACGATTCGGCCCCGAAACGGAACCGCGCCGCTTCCGCGGAGTAGAACGCCTGCAATGTCGACCAGCGACCGCACCCGGGTGATCCGAATCGCCGGGATCTTGATCGTCCTGCTCGCTTTGGGCTCGGCGCTGCTGCCTATGGCCCGGCACATTCCCGGCCGGACGGTGGTGGGGCTGATGCTGATGGCGGCCGGAGCGATCGAGCTGTTCGCGGTGTTCGCCCGGCGCGGGCACCACATACCGGCTGGGATCGCCGCGGCCGCGAGCCTGCTCGCCGGGCTTCGGCTGGCGCTCGACCCGGGCGCCAACTTCTTCACGGTCCTCAACCTGGTCATTCTGTGGCTGGTGGTCCGCGCCGGCGCGTTGCTGGTCTCGGCGTTCGGCTCGCCACGGCCATTGTGCAACTGGGTCTATTTCGCCTCAGCGGTGGATTTCCTGCTGGCGGTGCTGCTGCTCGGCGGGTTGCCGGTCGCGGTGCTGGTCTACGGATTGTTCGGGACAACCAGCGACATCGTCGCGACCTTTGCCTGGATCCTGGCGGTGAGCTTCGTCGCCGCCGGCCTGTTGTTGATCGCCGCCGCCCCGCTCGAAGCGAGCGAGAGCGACGGACCGCGGCGTTAGCCGAGAACGGCGAGCGCGGCCTGGTAGGCGATTGCTCGTGCCTGGCGGCTCTCGGCCGGGGTCATGAGCTGGAAAAGGGAGGATTTGTGAGCGCGGCGGCGCTTGTGCGCGGCTCGCGATTTGTACTGGAAATTCTTCACTTAGTTTTTCTCTTTATTTTTGACTTTCAGCGGCCAGCGCGGCGGCTGCCTTGGCCTTGTCGGCCAGCAGCGTCTCGCGCATCCGCTCGGTCCGCGCTGCGCGCGCGGCCATTTCGTTCCAGGCCGCTTCGGACCTGAGGCAGCGATCGCGCACATTGTCGAGCGTCGCTGCGTCTGCCTGGGCGCGCGCTTCGGCGGCTCGGGCAAGGTAGGTTTCTCTGTCGGTCATGGTTCCCATGTCGGGGTTTGCTGGGGTGGAGCGGGACCGCTTGCAGCGGCCCCGCGTCCGATTTTCAGTTATTCGACCGGCTGCAGATTGACGGCCTTGGTCTTGCCGCGCTGGTCCTCTTCGAGGTCATAGCTGACCTTCTGGTCCTGGTTGAGCGTCTGCATTCCCGCACGCTCGACCGCGGTGATGTGGACGAATGCGTCCTGGCCGCCGTCCTCAGGACTGATGAAGCCATAGCCTTTGGAGGCGTTGAAAAATTTTACGGTGCCGATTGGCATAGTCTAGTTCCTTCTTAGTCACGGAGCCGACAACCGGCCCGCTAGTGCTAGGAGCAGCGAAGAGAAGGAATTAGGAGCCGCAAAGCGCTCTTGAGACCGTCCGTTTGCGACTAGTAGCGGTGCCCATATAGCCGTTTCGGCGTCGAATTGTAAGTGCGGCCCGATCTTCTCGTCGTCACGGGTAGATCGCATCAACGAAATAGAGGCCGTGCGGCGGCGCGTTGAAGCCGAGCGCCGAGCGGTCGCGGGCGTCGAGAGCGGACTTGATGTCGGCGGGCATCCACTGGCCGCGGCCGACCAGCGCCAGGCAGCCAACCATCGATCGCACCTGGTGATGGAGGAAGCTGCGAGCCGCCGCCTCGACGCGGATTTCGTCGCCGACCCGGCTGGCGGTGAGCGAGTCGAGCGTCTTGACCGGGCTTTCCGACTGGCAATGGGCCGAGCGGAAGGTGGTGAAATCGTGGCGGCCGACCAGCATCGCCGCACCCTCGCGCATCGCGTCGAGGTCGAGATCGGCGCCGATGTGCCAGACCCGGCCGGTATCGAGTGCCGGGGGCGCCCGGCGGTTGAGGATCCGGTACAGATAGCGGCGGCCGACGCAGGAGAAGCGCGCGTGCCAATCGTCGGGTGCGTGCTCCGCCGACAGGACCGAAATCGGCTGGGGCCGGACGAGCGCGTTCAGGCCCTCGCGGAGTCGGTGCTCGGTCAGGGTCTTTTCGATCTCGACATGGGCGCTCATCGCCAGCGCATGGACACCGGCGTCGGTGCGGCCGGCGGCGTGCACCGCGGCAAGCTCGCCGGTCATCGAGTTGAGCGCTTCCTCGAGCGCCTGCTGCACCGAAGGGCCATGATCCTGCCGCTGCCAGCCCATGAACGGGCCGCCATCATATTCGATGGTCAGCCGCCAGCGGGTCACGGCAGCACCGTTCCCTTGGCAACGGGAAAGCCGCGCAAAAGCTCGCCAGGGGTCATCGGGGCGCGGCCGGCGCGCTGTACTTTGAGCGGACGGATGTAGCCATTGCCCGTCGCGACGCCGAGGCAGTCGTCGAGGATCTCGCCGGGCTTGCCGGAAGAGTCCGAGCCGACCGCCGCCTCGAGCAGCTTGATGCGCTCCCCACCGGCCTCGAACCAGGCACCGGGCGAGGGGGCGAAGGCGCGGATTTGCCGCTCGATCTCGACGGCCGGGCGAGTCCAGTCGATCTGGGCCTCGCGCTTGTCGATCTTCGCCGCATAGGTGACGCCTTCATCTGGTTGCGGGACGGGCGCAGTCGGATGCTTCAGCCATTCGAGTAGGGCTCGAGCGCCGAGCTTCGCCAACTCCTGCGTCAGCTCGCCGGCCGTCTTGCTGTTGATCGGCGTATCGCGCTTCAGGAGCATCGGGCCGGTGTCGAGCCCTTGCTCCATCCGCATGATCGTCACTCCGGTGGCTTCGTCGCCGGCGAGGATGGCGCGCTGGATCGGAGCGGCGCCGCGCCAGCGCGGCAGCAACGAGGCGTGGACGTTGATGCAGCCGGCCTTAGGCGCCTCGAGGACCGGTTGGGGCAGAATCAGCCCGTAGGCGGCGACGACCGCGAGATCGGCGTCGAGCGCGGCGAACCGCGCCTGCTCCTCGGGGTTCTTGAGCGACTTGGGGCAGCGCACCTCCATGCCAAGCTCCTCGGCGCGGTGGTGCACCGCGGTCTTTTGCTCGCTCTTGCCACGGCCGGCCGGGCGCGGCGGCTGGGTATAGACGCAGGCAATCTCGTGGCCGGCGCAGACGAGCGCGTCCAGGCTCGGCACCGCGAAGTCCGGCGATCCCATGAAGACGATGCGCATCGCCGTGCCCTATGGCGCGGGAGCGGCGAAATTCCTATCTCGCGGCTGTGGCAAGTCAGGAAATCGAGGCATTGGCGAGCGCCCTGGCGCGGCTTCCGGGGCTGGGCCCTCGGTCGGCGCGGCGCGCCGTCCTCCACCTGATGAAGAAGCGGCAGGGCGCGCTCGAGCCGTTGCTGGCGGCGCTCAAGAACGTCGCCGAGACGCTGTCGACCTGCTCGACCTGCGGCAATGTCGATACGTCGGATC
>CBIHLI010000158.1:0-4036 GCA_966210575.1 uncultured Sphingomonas sp. | reverse complement strand
CGTCCTCCACACAACCCACCCCTGGCCCCTCCCGCCGGCGGGAGGGGGGATGAGAGGAAAGAACACATGGCTGAGATCACTGCCGCAACCGTGAAGGAACTTCGCGAGCGCACCGGCGCCGGCATGATGGACTGCAAGAAGGCGTTGGCTGAGACCGGCGGCGAAATGGAGGCTGCGGTCGACTGGCTGCGTGCCAAGGGACTTGCCGCCGCCGCCAAGAAGGCCGGACGGACGGCCGCCGAAGGCCTGGTCGGAGTCGCCGTCGAAGGCACCCGCGGCGCCGTCGTCGAGGTCAATTCGGAAACCGACTTCGTCGCCAAGAACGACCAGTTCCAGGACTTCGTCCGCAACGTTGCCAAGATCGCGCTCGAGACCGGCGGCGACGTCGAGGCGCTCGGCGCCGCCCAATATCCGGGCGGAGCAACGGTCGCTGAGGCGCTGACCGACAACATCGCCAAGATCGGCGAGAACCAGTCGCTTCGGCGCGTCGCCGTGCTGGAGGTCGGGCAGGGCGCAATCGTTTCTTACGTGCACAACGCCGTCGCCCCCGGGCTCGGCAAGATCGGCGTGCTGGTCGCGCTCGAGAGCGATGCGCCGGTCGAGACCCTTCAGGGCCTGGGCAAGCAGCTCGCCATGCACATCGCCGCCGCCAACCCGTTGGCGCTGACCGGCGACCAGCTCGACCCGGCGCTGATCGAGCGCGAGCGCGCGATCGCGATTGAGAAAGCGAAGGAAAGCGGCAAGCCGCAGAATATCGCCGAGAAGATGGTCGAGGGCGGCCTTGCCAAGTTCCGCAAGGAAAGCGCGCTTCTGTCGCAGCTGTTCGTCATGGACAATAAGACGCCGGTCGCGGACGTCGTTGCCACGGTCGCCAAGGAAGCCGGCGCCGGGATCGAGCTCGCCGCTTTCGTGCGGTTCCAGCTTGGCGAGGGCATCGAGAAGAAGCAGGACGACTTCGCCGCCGAAGTCGCCGCCGCCGCCGGGACGAACAAGCCCGAACCGGTCGCCTGACGACATAGGCAGTTGGAAAATGGGGCGGGCGCGCTAAAGCGTGTCCGCCCTTTTCTTTGACACTCAAGGACAGCCCGCCAGGATGACCCGCCCGCGCTTCAATCGAATCCTGCTGAAGCTGTCGGGCGAAGCCCTGATGGGCAAAGAGCAGTTCGGGATCGATGCCGATGCTGTCGACGCACTGGCGCGAGAGGTCCTGGCGGCGCGGCAACACTGCCCGCAACTCTGTCTGGTGGTTGGCGGCGGCAATATCTTCCGCGGCATGGCGGCGGCAGCGAGGGGCTTTGACCGCGCCAGCGCCGATTACATGGGCATGCTGGCGACGGTGATGAACGCGCTGGCGCTGCAGGGCGCGCTCGAAAAGCTTGGCGCCGAGACGCGCGTCCAGTCGGCGATCCCAATGGCCAGCGTCAGCGAACCCTATATTCGTCGCCGTGCCCTTCGGCACATCGAGAAGGGCAGGATCGTCCTGTTCGCCGCCGGCACCGGCAACCCCTATTTCACCACCGACACCGCGGCAGCACTTCGAGCCGCGGAAATGGGTTGCGACGCATTGTTCAAGGGAACCAGCGTCGACGGCATCTACACGGCCGATCCCAAAAAGGTCTCTGACGCCAAGCGCTACGACCATTTGAGCTTCAACCGAGTCCTTAGCGACAATCTCCAGATCATGGATGCGGCGGCCGTCGCTTTGTGTCGCGACAACGATATTCCGATCGTGGTCTTCAACATCCGCCAGCCGGGCAACCTCGCCGAGGTGCTGGCCGGACGCGGGACGGCAACGATCGTTCAGAACGAGGAGTAAGCGATGACTGCGAGCATCGACAAATCGGACCTTCAGCGCCGGATGCACGGCGCGATGGAGGCGTTGAAGCACGATCTTTCCGGCCTCCGCACGGGGCGCGCTTCAACCGCTCTGCTCGATACGATCCATGTCGAGGTCTATGGCGCCAACATGCCGCTGAACCAGGTGGCGACGGTGTCGGTGCCCGAGCCGCGCCTGCTGACCGTGCAGGTGTGGGACAAATCGAACGTGCAGCCGGTGGAAAAGGCGATCCGGTCGGCGAACCTGGGGCTCAATCCGGTCACCGACGGCCAATTGATCCGGCTGCCGATTCCCGACCTTACCGAGGAGCGGCGCAAGGAGCTCGCCAAGCTGGTCGGCCAATATGCCGAGAAGGCGAAGATTGCCGTCCGCAACGTCCGCCGCGACGGGATGGAGCATCTCAAGCAGGATGAGCGCAAGCATGAGATCAGCGAGGACGAGCGCAAGCGGCTCGAGACCGAGGTGCAGAAGCTGACCGACGATACGATCAAGGACATCGACGGCCTCGCCGACTCAAAGGAGAAGGAAATCCTCGGCCAGTGACCTCCTCCACGGCCGCTGAAACGGAGGGGGCAGCGGCGCTCGGCGGAAACGGCGCTGCCGTTCCGCGCCACGTCGCCATCATCATGGACGGCAACGGCCGCTGGGCGAAGCAGCGGGGGCTGCCCCGCGCCGCCGGGCACAAGGCCGGCGCCGAAGCGGTCCGCCGGACGCTGCAGGCCGCCGCCGACGCCGGTGTCGAAGTCCTGACGCTCTACGCGTTTTCATCGGAGAACTGGCGCCGCTCCGACGATGAGATCTCCGATCTCAAGGGGTTGATGCGCTATTACCTGGAGCGCGAACTCGGACGGCTGATGGACGAAGGCGTCCGGCTTCGGCTGATTGGCGACTATCGCGGGTTCGGCGCCGGCATGGCCCGCCAGCTCGAAGCTGCGGTCGAAAAGACGGCGGGCAACACGCGGCTCACGCTGGTCGTGGCGCTCAACTACGGTTCGCGTCGCGAGCTTGCCGACGCCGCTGCAAGGCTCGCGAAGAGGGCGGTCGCCGGCACGGTCGATCCGGACTCGATCGACGAAGCCGCCGTCGCCGCCGAGCTCGACACCGCCGGACTTCCCGATCCCGACCTGCTGATCCGGACCTCGGGCGAGGTGCGACTGTCGAATTTCCTGCTGTGGCAGAGCGCCTACGCCGAGTTGCTGTTCACGCCGGTCCTCTGGCCGGACTTCGACGAGCCGGCGTTCCGAGACGCGCTCGAACACTATGCCGCGCGCCAGCGCCGGTTCGGCGGGCGATGAGCGAGCTCGTCGTCCGCTCCTTCGCGGCGGTCGTCATGATCGTCATCGCGCTCGTCGCTACGATGGAGGGCGGCTATGTCTTCGCGGTTCTCGCGGCGGCCGCGGCGACAGCGGTCTTCTACGAATGGACTCGGCTGGTCCGCGGCTGGGGGCCGGTTTGGTACGTCAGCGGCTTCGTCTACGCGCTTGCGGCCGCACTGGCGCTGCTGTGGGTCCGCGACCGCGCCGACAATGGCATTGCCCTGGTCTTTTGGGTGTTCGCCATCGTCTGGGCGACTGACATCGGCGCTTATTTCACCGGTCGGGCGATCGGCGGCCCAAAACTGGCTCCGGCAATCAGCCCGGGAAAGACCTGGGCCGGATTCTACGGGGGAATCGTCGCGGCGACCATCGTCGCGGGCGCCTGGGCAATGTTCACCGGGCTCGATCCGGTCCTGCTCCTGCTGGCGCCTTTGTTCTCGGTCGCAGCCCAGGGCGGCGACCTGTTCGAAAGCTGGATGAAGCGGCGCGCAGGCGTGAAGGATTCGGGCCGCTTGCTCCCGGGGCACGGCGGGGTGCTCGACCGGCTCGATGGCTTGCTTCCGGTGGCGATCCTGACTGCCGCCAGCGTGCTTGCGGGCGTGGCATGAAGCGCCGGATCGCGATTCTCGGAGCGACCGGCTCGGTCGGCCGATCGACCCTCGACCTGGTCGAACGCTCGCCGGAGCGATTCGAGGTCGTCGCGCTGACCGCCCAAAGCAACGTCGACGCCCTTGCTGAGGCCGCCCGCAGGACCGGGGCCAGGCTCGCGGTCGTCGCTGACGAAAGCTGCTTTGCCGACCTCGCGGACAAGCTTGAGGGTAGCGGCTGCCGAGCCGCCGCTGGCGCCGAGGGCCTGATCGAAGCCGCCGCCGGCGATGCCGAC
>CBIHLI010000157.1:0-4044 GCA_966210575.1 uncultured Sphingomonas sp. | reverse complement strand
ATCAGCAGCGGCGCTCGGGCCTCCGGATCGAGCTCGGCCAGCATGGCAGCGTCGCCAGTCTCGACCGAGAGAATCGTCAACGGCCGCTTCGATTCGATCCTGACCGGCCGACCGGTCCGGAGCGCCGCGATCGCCCGCTGCAGCTGCGAATCGCTCAAGGCGCAAGCTCGCAAATCAGCGGCACATGGTCGGACGGCCGCTCCCAGTTGCGGCACGGCTCGAGGACCTTATGCGCGACAATGTGGTCGGCAAGCGCCGGCGACGCCCACATATGATCGAGACGCCGGCCGCGATCGTTCCGGGTCCAGTCGGGCGAGCGGTAGCTCCACCAGGTGAAGCAGCGCTCGGGCGCCGGGACGAAACGGCGGCCGATATCGATCCAGTCATGGGCCTGGCGCAGCCGCCCGAGCGCCTCGACTTCGACCGGCGTGTGGCTGACGACGTTCAGCAGCGCCTTGTGGCTCCACACGTCGCACTCGAGCGGCGCGACGTTGAAATCGCCGACGATCAGGGTTGGCTCGGCGAGCGTCTCGGACCACCGGGTCATCCGCTCGATGAAGTCGAGTTTCTGACCGAACTTGGGATTGACCGTCCGGTCCGGCATGTCGCCGCCGGCCGGGACATAGACGTTCTCGAGCCGGATCCCGCACTCGAGCCGGACCCCCACGTGGCGCGCTTCGCCATTGTCCTGCCAGTCGTGCCGGCCCGGTTCGGCCAGGGGGATCCGGCTGAGGATCGCCACCCCGTGGTGCATCCGCTGGCCGTTGAGGGCGTGATGGACATAGCCGTGGCGCTGGAAGAGATCGGCCGGGAAGATGCTGTCGAGAACCTTGGTTTCCTGCAGGCACAGGATATCGGGCTGCTCCTCGGCGACCAGCCGCTCGACCAGCCCGGTCCGCGCCCGCACCGAGTTGATGTTCCACGAGATGATCTTCAGCCGCTTGCTCACGTCTTGCCGCTTAGCCTGTCGCTTCCGGAAAGAAAAAGGCCCTCGCTCCGGGGGCATGGAGCGAGGGCCGGCCAAGCGTTCGTCACGCAAGGGATTGCCGCGGGCCCGGGTAACAGGGGGAAACCCCAAGCCAAGTGCGGCAATCGTCCGTTATATACGCTCCGCTTGCTGACGCAGCGATGAACGCGTTTTCATCTGCTACGGTTTTAACCGCGCCTTTTCTTCGGCTCGGCGTACGTGAAGGCGCTCGCCGGCACCGCGACATTGTAGCGCTGGTTCGACAACCGCACCTGGGTGCGCTTGCCCTGTGCGTCGACCGCGGTCCAGCCGTAGAGCCGCAGGCCGCCCGGCGCCGAGGCTTCGCGGATGAAGGCCAGGATCAGGATCCCATATTCCTTGTGATACGGGTCCTGGGCTCGGACCACGAGCACTCGCGGGTCCTTGTCGTCGACCATCCGCGCGATCCGCTTGATGTCGGGATTGGACGACAGCAGGATGCCGAGCGGCGTCTTGTTGAGCTGCCAGCTCGACTTCTGGCCGACGTCATAATCGAGGAACGTCAGGTTCCTGCCGTCGGCGACGACCAGCACATTGACCCCGCGGCCGTATTCGAACCGGATTCGGCCGGGCCGCTTCAGTTGCAGGGTACCGGTCAGGGACTGGCCCTTGGCGTCGGTCTGGACGAAATTCGCCGTCATCGTCGTAACCGCGCCGAGGTGCGCCTGAATCTTGGCGAGGTCGGCCGGAGTCGCGGCGGGCGCAGCGGCTGGCGCGGCGATGAGCGCGATCGGCACCAGCGCGCGCGCGAAACGGGTAACGAAGGACATTGAAAAGCTCCTCGGGGATTTTGCCGGAATTTGGCGGTTTCCGCTTGAATGCGCTCTGAACCCGCCGGTTCCCGCAGGTTCAGGCTCGGCCGACCGTCAGATCGGGTGGCCGTCGGGGTCGATCAGCAGCTCGCGGCGGCCGACATGGTCGGGCATTCCGACCTTGCCGTCCTTCTCCATCCGCTCGATCAGCCGCGCCGCGCTGTTGTAGCCGACCCGAAGCTGGCGCTGCAGGTACGAAACCGACGCCTTCTGGCTCTCGGCGACGATCTGCACTGCCTTCCTGTACAATTGGGTCTCGGGATCGTCCTCGCCGGTCGGCTGGCCGTCGAATAGGTAGCCGCCGTCCTCCGGCTCCTCGGTGACCGCCTGGATATATTCGGGCGTGCCCTGCTTGCGCCAATGCTCAGCGACCGCGCGGACTTCCTCGTCGGAGACGAACGGGCCGTGGACCCTGACGATCTGCTTGCCGCCCGGCATGTACAGCATGTCGCCCTTGCCGAGCAGCTGTTCGGCGCCCTGCTCGCCGAGGATCGTTCGGCTGTCGATCTTGCTGGTGACCTGGAAGCTGATCCGGGTCGGAAGGTTGGCCTTGATGACGCCGGTGATGACGTCGACCGACGGCCGCTGGGTCGCCATGATCAAATGGATTCCTGCGGCGCGCGCCTTCTGCGCCAGCCGCTGGATCAGGAACTCGACTTCCTTGCCCGCCGTCATCATCAAATCGGCGAGCTCGTCGACGACGACGACGATCTGCGGCAGCACGTCATAGTCGAGCTGCTCGAGCTCGTATATCGGCTGGCCGGTGTCGGCATTGTAGCCGGTCTGGACGCGGCGGCCGAGCTGGGCCCCCTTGGCCTTGGCGTCGCGGACCTTCTGGTTGAAGCTCGGCAGAGCGCGGACGCCGAGGTTGGCCATCATCCGATAGCGCTCCTCCATCTGCTCGACGGTCCATTTGAGCGCACGGATCGCCTTGCCCGGCTCGGTCACCACCGGCGCCAGCAAGTGCGGGATCCCTTCGTAGGTGCTGAGCTCGAGCATCTTCGGGTCGATCAGGATCATCCGGCATTCGTCGGGATTGAGCCGGTAGAGCAGCGACAGGATCATGCAGTTGAGGCCGACCGACTTGCCCGATCCGGTGGTTCCGGCGACCAGCAGGTGCGGCATCGGCGCCAGGTCGGCGATCACGGCGTCTCCGGCGATGTTCTTGCCGAGGATCAGCGGCAGGGCCATGGATTCATCGGCGAAGACGTCGGTCGCGACCAGCTCCGACAAGGTGACACTTTCGCGGCGTGCATTCGGAAGCTCGATTCCGATCACGCTTCGGCCGGGGATGATCGCCACCCGCGCGGAAATTGCCTGCATGTTGCGGGCGATGTCGTCGGCAAGGGCAATGACCCGACTGGCCTTGATGCCGCTCGCCGGCTCCAGCTCGTACATGGTGACGACGGGGCCGGGGCGAACCTCGACGATATTGCCGCGCACGTTGAAGTCTTCGAGCACCGCTTCGAGGATTTTCGCGTTGCGTTCGAGCGCCGCGCGATCGATCGGGACGCGGCCCTTCTCGACCGGGCGCGAAAGCAAAGCGACATCGGGGAGAACATAGCTATCTCCGAGCGCCAGCCCGGGCTGAGCGGCGTTGCGGGCGATGGCGGTCCTTGAGCGAGCCAGGGGCGATGCCGGTTCGGAAACCGCGACGGCCGGACGAGACCTTGGCGGAGCAGCCGCGGAGGCTTCCTCGTCGCGCAGCTGCTCGGTCCGCCGTGGGGCGGCCTTGATCCGCGGGGAGCGGGTGAACAGGTTTCCGAACCAGCCGCGTTCGCTCGCGGTCAGGCCGAGCGCGAACCAGGCGAGCGCCAGGCCGGCAGCCGCGAACAGGACGAGCAAGGCGATCCGTGTCGGCACGACGAAGCGCGGATCGGGAATCAGCGCGATCGCCGAATCGAGCCCGTTGGCGGCTGCAAGTCCGACCGCTCCCCCCCAGCCGCTTGGCAGGCCCGACACCGCCGAACCGCTGGTCAGGCTCAGCGCAATTCCGACCAGCATTGCAGCGATCGCCGTCAGTAGCAGCGCACGTCCAGTGCGTCCGGGCGGGCCGAGGCGGATCATCCTGAGGCCGGCAAGCCCGATTACCGGAACGAACAACGCGCCGCCGATTCCGAACAGCAGCAGGGTCAGGTCGCTGAAATAGGCGCCGAATGCTCCCAGCCAGTTGGCCGGCGGTCCGCCAGCCGCGGTCGTGAACGACGGGTCGGTGCTGTTGTGCGA
>CBIHLI010000156.1:0-4081 GCA_966210575.1 uncultured Sphingomonas sp. | reverse complement strand
GGCCCCGACGGCCATGTCGGGCGCATGGGCGGCGACGAGTTCGCCATCGTGCTCGCCGATGCGCAATCGCGCCACAAGGTTGAACAATTGGCCGACGGCATCATCAAGTCGATCGCCGAGCCTTACATGATCGACCAGACCGAAATCCGCATCGGCGTGTCGGTCGGGTGCGCCTTCGGCCCAATCGACGGCGCCACCGTCGACGATCTCATCCTCAAGGCCGACCTTGCGCTCTACGAAGCCAAGGGCGCCGGACGCGGCGTGGTCAAATATTTCTCGTCCGAACTGCAAACCGAGCAGGACGACCGAGTCCGCCTGGAGACCGACCTGCGCGGCGCCATCGCCTCGAAGCAATTCCATCTCGTCTACCAGCCGCTGGTCAACGCCAAGACGCAAAAGCTGATCGGGTTCGAAGCGCTCATCCGTTGGAACCACCCGCAACGCGGGTTCGTCCCGCCCAACGTGTTCATTCCGGTCGCCGAGGAAGCTGGCCTGATGCCGGTCATCGGCGAATGGGTGATCGACGAGGCCTGCCGCGCCGCCGCTTCGTGGCCGGAGCCGGTAACCGTTGCGCTGAACATCAGCCCGAAGCAGATCCTGCCCGGCTTGCCCAACATCGTCAGCCATGCGCTCGGCCGCCACAAGCTGCCCGCCAACCGGCTGGAGCTGGAAGTGACCGAGGGCGTGTTCCTGGGCGACAATGGTGCCACGCTCGACGTGCTGAAGCGCCTTCGCTCGCTCGGCGTCGGCATCGCCCTCGACGATTTCGGCACCGGCTATTCGTCGATCGGCTATCTGAACAAGGCCGTCTTCCACAAGCTGAAGATCGACGGCAGCTTCGTTCGCGAAGCCGGCTCGCGGCCTGAAAACGTCGCCATCATCCAATCGATCGTCCAGCTTGCGAAGAGTTTCCGCATGTCGATCACGGCGGAAGGTGTCGAGACCGCCGAAGACTTCGAGCGGATGCGCGACCTCGGTTGCGACACCATCCAGGGCTATCTGTTCGGGCGGCCGCTGTCCTACGAGCGGGCCAACCAGATGGTCATGGGACTGGGCGCCAAACGGATGGCGGGCTAATCGGCGGCCAGCGCCTCGCGCACCGCTTCATCCAGCACCGCCGCCCGGAATGGCTTGGCCAGAATATCGGCGTTGGGCGCGACCTTCCTGATCACATCCGTTTCGCTGTAGCCTGACACGAACAACAATCGTTGCCCCGGCTTGGCCGCCAGAATGTGAGACGCGACTTCCGCACCGGACATGCCCGGCATCAGGAAGTCGAGAATTACCAGGTCCGGATCGGTCTCGATGAACCGCGCGATTCCCTCCTGGCCGCTGTCGGCCTCCGTCACCTCATGCCCATATTCCTCAAGCCCCGAGACGATGAACTGCCGCACATCATCGTCGTCGTCGATCACGAGGATCTTGGCCATGCTGCGCTTGCCGGACGCCTTGGCGCCAACATCGTCGACGCCGGCTTGCGCATCGGCACCGCGCCCAGCGCGGCGGAAGTAGATTTTGACCGTGGTACCGACGCCAAGCTCGCTCTCGACCCTCGCGGTGCCACCCGATTGGCGCGCCATTCCATAGACCATCGACAGTCCGAGGCCCGTCCCCTTCCCGACTTCCTTGGTCGTGAAGAACGGCTCGAACGCGCGAGCCAGCACGTCAGGCGCCATTCCCTCGCCGGTGTCGCTGATCGACAGCTCGATATAATTTCCCGGCTCCAGCTCTGGATCGTCGAGGATCCGTCGCCGCTTGCTGCTGAACGTCAATGTGCCGCCGCTGGGCATGGCATCCCGGGCGTTGATGGCGAGGTTGAGCACCGCCACCTCCAGTTGCGTCGGGTCGGCCATCACCGGCATCAGGTGCGGATCGAGGTCGAACTTCTTCTCGATCCCCGGCCCAAGCACATTGCGAAGGAGCGGCCGCATTTCGTCAATGAGCGGCGCGACATAGGTCGGTTTCACCTCCAGCCGCTGTACCCTGCTGAACGCCAATAATTGTCCGGTCAGCCTCGCACCGCGTTCGGCTGCCGCCAGCGCGCTGGTCGCATAGCGCAGCAGCCGCTCGTCCTCGACCCGCTTGGAAATAATGTCGAGACCGCCGACCACGACGGTCAGCAAATTGTTGAAGTCATGCGCGATCCCGCCGGTAAGCTGGCCCAGCGCCTCCATCTTCTGCGCCTGCCGCAACTGGTCTTGCGTTGACTTGAGTTCCGATATGTCGCGCCCTTCGCCGAGCAGGAACATTGGTTTTCCGTCGTCACCCAGCACCGGCTTCATCGAGACGATCAGGCTCGCTTGCCCTTCAACCGTATCGATTTGCATCTCCGCGGTTGCGGTGTGGCCGCGCGCTGCCTTGGCGACCAGCGACTGGAGCTTCGCCTGGCTTTCCGGATGGCCGAGGAAAGGACCGATTTCCCAGGGATGCTTGCCGGCGACGCCCTCCTGGGTAAGGCCAAGCGAATCCAGCGCCGAGCGGTTGACCTCGACATAGCGGCCGTCAAGATCCAACAGGCCGATCATCTCCAGCGCGGAATCGAACAGGCCCCTCACCCGTGCCTCGCTGGCCGCGAGTTCGGATGTGCGTGCCGCGACCTGCTCCTTAAGCTCGCGCTCCGCCTCCTTTTCCGCCGTTACGTCTGAACCGACACCGATGAACCCGATCAACTCTCCGTCGGGGCCAAAGCGGGGCTGCGAGACCGACCTGACCCAGCGGAATTCGCCGTCGGCACGCCGATAGCGTGCTTCCAGCGTAAAGCGCTGGAGGCTCGCTTCCCCGGCGATGCTCTCCGCCACGATCCGCTCGCTGTCATCCGCGTGGATGGCGTTTCGCCAATCGAAGACGCAAGCATCCTCCGCGCTCATTCCAAGAAATTCGGCGTAAGCACCGTTCACGAAATCCCGGGAGCGATCGAGTCTGCTGACCCACATTAGCGCTGGCGCCGAATCGGCGATCCGCCGGAAGCGTCCTTCGCTTTCCCGAAGCGAGCGTTCGGCAACTCGTTGTTCGGTTACGTCCTGGACGAGGATGACGACGCCCTCGACCTTCCCGCTGGCCGACCTTTGGGGGACATATTCAGTCTGGACGGCAAGCTGGCCGCGTGTTGGATGGTCATAGCCGGCCGCGAACCATTGCCGCTCGCCCGCGAGTGCCGCATCGACCATCGGTTCGCGGGTTCGATAGGCCTCCTCGCCCAGCACTTCGCGCATCGTCCGGCCAAGGATGTCCTGCCTCGGCAGTTCGAACCAGTCGGCCAGGGCCTTGTTGATGAACAGGTAGCGCTGGTTCGTGTCGAGATAGGCGATCAGGACCGGCAGCGCATCGGCGATCGCCAGCATCCGCCGGAAATCGAAGGCCGATGAATTGTCCATGCCGCCGTGCTGCTCGGACGCGGCGCCTACGCTGCTCGGCGAATCACGTTTCCCCCGGCTGGCCATGCCCGGAAATTGCCCCGAAATTCAGGCCAAGTCACGCCGCGCCCCGATCAATCGAAATGGAGGCGGCGATAGCGTCCCCGGAAATAGAGCAGCGGATCGAGCCCAGCCTCGAATGTCGCCTTCTTCACCTCGCCAATGAGGATGAAATGATCGCCACCCTCATGGATCGCGTGCCGCGCACATTCGAACACCGAAAGCGAGTCCATCAGGACGGGTACGCCATGCTCGCCCAGCGCCCAGGGCGTGCAGCCGAACCGGTCCTCGACACGCGTGGAAAAGGTGATCGAGGCGGGCTGCTGGCCGGTCTGGAGGACGTTGACGGCGAAATGCCGGGCCGCGCTTAACGGGGCCGCGCTGGCCGTATTCTTGGCTACACACACCAGGAGCAGTGGCGGATCCAGGCTCAATGCCGTGAAGCTGTTCGCGGTAAGGCCGATGGGATTGCCCTCAGGGTCGAGGCAGGTCACGACCGTCACGCCTGTCGCAAAACAGCCCAGGGCATCGCGCAGCGTCCGGGGATCGGAGCCCGTACGATACTCGCGGGAAACGGGGGCATCGGTCATCGCGGACGCCATAGCCGCCGCGTCCTGCCCCGTCACCCCGCCAGCTCGGCCAAGGCCGCTACGTCTAGCGCCTCCAAC